>JAUSHC010000016.1 GCA_030648795.1 bacterium
GCTCCCTGCGGATTTCCTGTACACACCAAGTTACACGTATCTTATCGGTAACACGCTCCATGGATTCGCCGTCAAGCACATCGCAAAGCCTGATGATCGATTCGCCCAGATAACCGAATGGTACGTACGAACGAAGTGGACACTGAAAAAACTTAAATAACTTTTTGCCGCGGTGGTGAAATTGGTAGACACGCAGCGTTCAGAGCGCTGTAGCCGCAAGGCTGTGAGAGTCCGAGTCTCTCCCGCGGCATTTCCTTTAACTTTTATTCTTCTTTAATTCTTAAATTACATAACACATGATTCATGATTCGTAATTCATGATTCGTAATTCGAAAAATATGACACCATTACAAAGAACACCCAGTAGAACCCCCGATCGCAATCGACGTCCTCCTATTGTCGGACGACGCCAACAATTTCAACGCGGACGCGGAGGACCCCGAAGAGCACAGAAAACCTTTACCGTCGGACCGCGACAGCCTATCCCTGTGGCATTCCAAGGACAACGCGCTCCTGCAGTACTCAAGGGCGCTGAAGGAAAGGTAGTAATCACCGTTTTAGGAGGATTGGAAGAGGTCGGTCGCAACATGACGATGATCGAATATGTGCCGACAACGGGCAACCCCGACATCCTCATTATCGACATGGGACTGCAATTCCCCGAAGAAGACACACCAGGCATTGACTACATCATCCCCAACATCACGTGTCTCAAAGGACGCGAAAAATTCATCCGCGGCGTCGTCATAACGCATGGTCACTACGATCATATTGGCGCCATCCCCTATCTTTCCCCACGCCTTGGGGATCCGCCGATCTTCGGACTACCATTAACCTGCGCCATCATCAAAAAACGACAAGACGATTTCCAAAACGCACCATTGAATTTGCATGTCGTGTCGATTGACGATGTACTGACGCTCGGAAATTTTGTTGTTGAACTTATTCATATCAACCACAATATTCCGGATTCATCCGCAATTGTCGTTCGCACGCCCTGCGGAACGATCGTACACACGGGCGACTGGAAATTTGATTACACGCCTGCCGATGAAAAACCGGCTGACTTCGCAAAGATCGCGCGCATCGGTATAGAAGGCATTGCGGTGCTTATGGGTGATTCGACCAATGCCGGACAACCCGGACAGCAAATGTCCGAAAAAGAAATCGGAAAATCGATTCGACACATTATCGCAACAGCACCAGGTCGCGTGATCATCGGCACATTTTCCTCGCTCCTCTCGCGTATTGATCAAGTGATCCGCTACGCGCAAGAGCTTGGGAAAAAAGTGGCGATCGACGGCTATAGCATGCGCATCAACGTCGAAATCATCCAACAGCTTGGCTATACGAAAATTCTTCCAGGAACACTCATTGATGTATCACAGGTGGATGATTTTCCGAAGAACAAAATCATCATCATGTGTACAGGAGCGCAGGGTGAAGACCGCGCCGTGCTCATGCGTATTGCAAATGGTGAACATCGGCATCTCGAAATTGCATCCGACGATACAGTGATCTTCTCGTCATCAGTCATTCCAGGCAACGAACGGACGGTTCAACGTTTGAAAGATACACTTTTCCGCAAAGGAGCAGAAGTCATTCACTATCAAATGATGGACGTACACGCCGGTGGACACGCCAAAAACGAAGATATTAAATTAATGTTGAGTCTCGCAAAACCAAAATACTACTTCCCTATCGAAGGCAATCACTCATTCCTTCGTATGAATGCGAAAGTGGCGGCGGAGATCGGCTACCAGAAAGAACGCCTCATCATCGCGGACAATGGGCAGGCGGTGGATCTCGTCATGACGGAAAATGGACCGGAAGCGACGGTGACCAATCGAAAAGTCCCGACGGATTATGTCATGGTAGATGGATTGGGTGTTGGTGACGTCAGTCAGATTGTACTCCGCGACCGACAAGTGCTTGCGGCAGACGGCATGATTGTTGTCATAGCGACCATTGAAAAGCGCACGGGCAAACTCATTGGGAGTCCCGACATCATCTCACGCGGATTCGTGTACATGAAAGAAAATAAAGAGCTTATCGAAGAAACGCGTTCTCGCGTAAAGAAAATGATTCATGATCAGGATGGAAAGTCCGCCGCCGACGAGAACTACATCAAAAATCGCATTCGCGATGGCGTGGGACAATTCCTGTTCCAAAAAACCGAACGCCGACCGATGATCTTGCCGGTCGTTATAGAAATTTAAGTAATAAAAATAGTCCTCCGACCGCGGTCGGAGGACTATTTTTTTATTAAAAAAAGAGGGGTGGATTGCTCCGCCCCCCATGGATAGTGATACAGACGGCTTTAGTAGCCGTCAATTTCCTCCTCCTCGGGATCGAATCTACTCTCGTTGTCGAGGTTCTTGAGATCATTGTCGATCTCTTCGTCATCTTCAAGTTCGAAGTCCTCATCGTCGGGATCAAAGTCGTCGTCTTCTTCCTCTTCTTCGACGTCTTCGCTGTCCTTCGGATCCTCCGGCGGCGGCTCTTCTTCGTCGTCGTCCGAATGCCGTTTCCCTTTCTTTGGCATATCGCCTCCTTACGTCTTTGCCTCAATGGGCGCAGAACCTTCTCCCTCGCCACCTTCATCTTGTGACGGATAGGAGAACACAATGAGTACCAACTCTTTGCCATCGCGAGGAATAAACGTTACACAAAGATCAACGCGTATGCCGCCGATGACAAGTTCAACCTTCTTCTCCGTCACCGTTTCTGACACGCGAACATCCAATTCTGCCAACAGCTTCAGACGACCAACGAAGGCTAAACCAAGATGTGCGGGCGGCGCTTCCATACGAAGCCTAACGCCCTTAACAATAAACCACACATCGAATTTTCCCTTGCACGTATCAAGGATCATCGTTGTTGCCCGCGTTTTGCACGCTTGCAATAAATAGTTGTCCACGAGATGCTTCACCGGCACAGAATTGGCAGCTCGTTCCTGATCCGCAAGATCAATCCCAAGAGCGGGGGCCAGTTTATCGCCGTCATCATCAGACGAATCTTCCAAGGAAACCCCAATCTCGGGATTAGGGTAGTATTTCTCGATCGCCCTGTCGATCGCTTCTTTTTCCGCGATCCTATGCTCAAAATCGACATTCAACAGGAACCGAAGGTCGTCAAGCGCGTGCCAATCCAATATTGTATCTGTTGCAACAATGAGCGAACGTCGCTCCCACCGCACCGGAATGATGCGATATTTCAACGCCATACGACTGGAAACGGCTTCGATTACTTCGGGTAGAATCGCTATGTTGTTCAAATCGATGAAATGACGTCCGGCGTAAGCAGCTTTCTCTTCTGCCGCTTGTCGAGACGAAATAAACTTGAGGGAAATCAATGCGTCAAGAACGCATGTACCCTTCTGTATCGCGTAACCAGCTGCCGTTTGAATCTCTTCCTCGGTGATACGACCACCTTCCAACAAACGCTGAACCATGTCACGCTCTTCTTCCGGAACACTGGCAAGAAGAAGTTCACGAATAAACGTTGTCGGCTGCGGCACTTCGCCTTGTGACGGCAGCGGAACGATCTGCTCCTCTGCCGTTGCGGCATCAGGCATCGCACCTGTCACCAACGGTGAATCGGAATCCAATACGTTCATCAACATGCAGAGCAGTACCCGATGCAACGCAAGACGCTGCTCGGTTGTCATGGGCTTTCCTTCCATCCGCCCAAGATCAATCGTGAGATTGACGCCGAACGTTCCCTTCTCCAGTTGACGGTGGTGATACGGCATCCCGCGCGCATCACCCGATGGTGGAATGACGCTCGTTTGTCGATGAGCGTTTTTCCCCGAAACGATATGCACCACTGTTTTTCTATCACTCATGGCATCCTCGTTTTCTTTTTCATGGGTTATGTATCCTCCAAAATCAGTCCCATGGTCGGGCGTCCCCGCAAATCCCATTTTCCGTACCATTACGGAAACAGGATGCCAATGGTGGGAAACCACTGGCCAACCAAATGCTGTCCCGAACACTGTCGGAACCAAGTCCGAATTGTCAAAGACCGGACCCCGCTACGTCTAGGCGGGCAAGCATTCTTACCCTACAAAAAAGAAGACGCCGTGTCAAGGCGTACAAAACTCACCGAAAAAACCAAATTCATTTTCGTCATCTTGACCAAGCCGAAAGCGAGTGGAGAAATCTCACGTAGTAGAATGACGCTCAAAAATCGAAAGCAACAGATACTCAATGACCGTAAAGAACGTAATCAGAACCAGAATAAGCCACCAGCGGAGAAGCTGCGCGTGCGCAAAAAGAAGCAGCGCCACGATAAGCAGCGCGAATAAGATAGATTGTCGAAACGCGATGGCAACGTGCACAAAATGCGGTTCCTCGCGAAACAACAGTTTTCGCACGATGATGCCAAAAAGCGCAAGCGTTCCCACGAGTGCAAGCAGAAGACTCCCGTAAAAAAGAAGAATCCCCAAAACGCCACTCGTGGATGGATCAACAGCGTAGAGCACCGCAAGCACCGCGCTCCAGCAGAGTACGGTCGCAGCCCCCATGAAAAATAGATATCCTCGAAACGTCATTTCAATATCTCTTTTACTTTTTTCAGAATATCCTCCAGTTGATATTCCGACTTCACAAGATACCCCATGGCGCCAAGTGCGATACCACGGCTGATACTGTCTTGATCGGAAAGCTGACTCAAAATAAGAACGGGAATGTCGTGCGTTCTTGGATTGTTTTTCAGGTTCGCAAGCACATCAAGTCCCGAAAAACCGGGAAGCACCAAATCAAGCAAAACGATATCCGGCTTTTCCTGCGCTGCAATGTCGAGCGCCTTCCCTCCCGCCATCGTATGAAACACTTCAAATCCTCCTTCCTCGAAAACGACGGTTAATACTTTGTAGGTCGCTTCTTCATCTTCAACGAGAAGAACCCTTTTACGAGTAATAGGTGGCATAACTGTTTCCAAAAACCTTAATGTAATAAAATTATACTCGTTTATTGTAGCACAGATCCCTTACGCGAAAAAACGAAGACGCTCCACAATTGGTTTCCCTGTGCGTTCTTTCAATTTTTTTACAATATCCCGTTCGCGCAATTTCAATTCCTGCGCCGCAACCGAACTCATACACGACACCGTAAGGACACCGCGCTTCACATAGAGCGATTTCATGGTTTTTGCAATATCGTTACCAAAAAATTCTTCAAAAATTTTCTGCGCGGCATGCAGCGCAAGTGAGGCGTCAACATCCTCTTTAATTCCATGACGCTGTACGGAATCATCAACAAGTTTTTTCAATGGAGAAAAGCTCATAATCAATACATGCTATAATTTTCGATACTCGCAAATTTCTCTAAAATCACAATGCTTGCATTTCTGCGGAGAAGGGGTTGCGGCAAAATCACTTTTCGTGATCGCATCAATGGTCGTGCGCATCCGCTCTCGTACCGCGGCGATTTCTTCTTTCGTGCCGATAAACTCGAATTGCTTCTGTCCGTCAAAATAATAATACGTGAGAGAGGCGGGTGTCTCATGCATCGTTTCCTCAATCGCCATCTGATACAGATACAACTGCTCCCGCTCGATATCCCGTTCGCTCTTTGGCACATTCCCCGTCTTATAGTCAACAATACCAACCCCCGGCTTTCCCTGAACCACAACACGGTCGATGCGATCGATCACTCCCTTTATTGTATACTCTCCTACCTTCATTGTGAATGGCTGCTCGAGCGCAATCGGCATCGGCCACTTCCCCTCATGCGCCGCATAAAATCCTTTCAATACTTCCTTGCCTTTCGCGTAATACTCTTCCGCGTGTTTTTTTGACTCATACCAGTCGGGAATCCAGCATTCGTCATAGATTTTCAATAATTCATCCAGGGAAGGAATAGTGAGTTTCGAGTTTCCCACCGCATTCTGCGGGGCCCCGCCAAAGGCGGTGGGACTTTTGACTTTGGACTCAAACAAGTCCTGTTGCTCCTTGTTCGCTCCATCCATGATACGCTGAAAAAATTTCTGCAACGTTGCGTGCATCGATTTTCCAAAACTGAACGTGAACCGTCCGCGCACCGGAATGCGAAGTATATGCGCAAATTTGTATTGGAGCGGACATGTCTCAAACGCTTTAACTTGGGTATAGGAAAACTTTTCAGGCAGCGGCAACGTGACTGCAAGGGTGCCCCTTGTAGCTACAAG
>JAUSHC010000018.1 GCA_030648795.1 bacterium
TTCGGTGAACAATACCACGTGGTCGAGTCCGGTAGTTACACCACTGGTTTTAGGTCTTCAGCCGATGGAAAGTTCCATCATTATTGCCGGCACCAAAGTCCACTGCATCATGGTGGATAGGGTAAATGGTGATGTGCACGATTCGGTCTGGCAGTAGTGAAAGAACTGCAGCATACCCGGGGTTGGAAACTACCCCGGTTTTTTATTTTATTTGATTTTTCGCCGAAACTGTGCTATGATGAAATTATGAAAAAAATACTTCTTATTATTCTTTTTTCGGCTGTACTGGTTGGGGGAAGTTTTTTTGCGCATCAGACGGTGTTTGCACAGGCGATCGGGGGGAAGATTATGAGTTTCAATGTGCCTTGTCCTGGGACTAACTGTGGTCTTCATACGATTATCGGCATCCGCCCCAGTTTTCCTCCAGGGGTTATTTGTCCGATGTGTATGGCAATAGCAGGCATCGGTCGATGGTTTCTTGGGTTTTCAGTTGGAGGTGTAGTGATAAGTGGCGGGCTTGGGGGGTTCTAGAATATTAAAAAATTTGCACAACACCGAGTGTTGTATACGTACAGCGCTCGGTGTTTTTTTATCATAACTCCCCCAACCCCCTCTTATTTTAAGAGGGGTAAATATAATTTTGCGCACTTTTCATTTTTGTGGCATAATTATGACTGTTCGAATATTCAAAAATGCGCTAATATTCATCCTGTGGACGAGCAAGGATCATCAGCACAACCAAAGCCGACAAAGGGAGTGGTTCTCGCCATATTCCTTTTAGCGATTTTTGCCGCGATTTTCGGTGTGATGCGTTTCCGTCAGCAGCTTTACGCACAGAAGAATGAGAATAAGCGCCGTGTTACGCTCGCAAAAGAACAAGAACAGCAGTCGCTGTCGAGCGCGATGAATGAAACGCTCGCTTTGCAACAAAAAGACACGGATGGCGACGGGCTTTCTGATTATGATGAGCTGAATCGTTACAAAACAAGCCCATATTTGAAAGACAGCGATTCAGATACGTTCGATGACAATGCAGAGATTGCATCGGGGAATGATCCGAATTGTCCAAAAGGGCAGGATTGTGCGATTGCCGATATGACATCGAAAACAACACTTGGTGTTGATCCAACACCGAGTGTTATGCAGGGGATTGTGCCGAACTCTTTAATCGCACCACCCCTAGCCCCTCCTCTGAAAGCCACCGCCGAATTGGCGGGGCGAGGAGGGGGAACCTCCGCGCTTCCGCCGTTTTCGCCGGATACGGCGCGGGCGATGTTGAAGCAAGCGGGGCTCACGGACGACCAGATCCAGCAATTCGACGATGCGACGTTAAAGGAGATGTACGATGAGGCAGTCGCGAAAACTAGTCCAACACTCGGTGTTGGAGCAACACCGAGTGTTTATACGCCGGCGCAGATTCGAGAAATTTTGAAAGCAAATGGGATATCGGAGCAGATGTTGCAGGGCGTTGACGATGCGACATTGCAGAAAATTTTTGAAGAGGCAATGAAAGGGCAACAGTAAAAGTTTGTACAACACCGAGTGTTGTGCCTACAACACTCGGTGTTGTACAAAGTCCTAACAATGAAAAAGGGTTTTGCAATTTTTTTCCTCCTTCTCTTCGTAGCGAATATTTACGGAGGCGTTTTGTTATTTCCGCAACGTGCGAATGCGCAGGGGTCAGTGCCGACTGGGGAGATGCTTAGTATTCCTGCGCGAATAATATATTTCCTGCAAAAACAAGCGAACAAACTTGATGAAATAAGAAAGAATGCATTAGGGAAAACTATATCAAGCGCTCTTGATAAGGTGGTATTGAATTTTGCTGCTCGCCTTTCTTCATCAATTGGGAGTACCCTTGCCGAGGGTGGAAAGGGAGGAAGCCCATTGTTTGACACAAAGGCTCTTAATAAGGCAGTAAATGACGCAGGAGAAGCAGCCAGGGGTGAAATGATTGATGCAATTGGACAAGGGCTTGGAGTCAATTTGTGTCTTCCTCCGGATATCCGTCTTGGTCTTTCTTTGCAATTAGGGAAAGCTATGGAACCGCCAAAACCGAAGTGTAGCTATAAAGAGTTCAAAGATAAATGGAAAAAATTTGGGGACTCGTTTAGCGATGAAGAGATTTTTTCCAAGTCTTTTAGCCTCTCATTAGACCCTGCACAATCAGAAGCAAGTCAAACGGCAAACGCATTGCTTTCAGCAGATGCTGCAGTAGCAAAAGCAGAACATGAAAAAGAATTGGAGCGTCAGTATGGAAAAGGATGGAAAGGAGTTGAAGATCCCATTAGCGGCGAAGTTAAGACTCCTCCTGGCATTCTTGAAGAGCAATCAAAGGAGGCTCATGTTCAAAAACTTCCATTGTTGCAAGATCCTCCAGAATTGACCGGATTTATTGGAACTGATGTCGGGCTTGTTGCGGGATATAATTTTAGTATCGCATTCTTACAGGGTGGAATAAAGCGGCTTATCGCGGGATTGTTTAAACCGCAACCGCCAATACCGTCACGCCGCGGGGGAGGGGCATTGGGATCGCTCGGAAGCGGAAGTTCCGGTGGAGCAAAAGCACCGGACGTGCAAGGTGTTTCGTTTTCTTCCACCGGATCGGAGTTTGATCTCTTAAGTGAATTCACCACGTGCCCTGATGTTGGCGCGTCCATCTACAACTGCGTCGTTGATCAAAACTTTGCGCAGGCGATTCGTGATGGCATGACGATTCGTGAAGCGGTAAAAGATAATTTTGATCGTCGGCTCGACGGTACGCTTTTGAATGTGACATTGCCTTTTGGCAAAGGCGGATCAAGTGCGGATCAAACATTGCGCTACGATTCCGGTTATGCGCTGCATAATTTGAAGAAGCTTCGTCGCGCGCGCATTATTCCTGTTGGGTGGGAGCTTGCGGCACAGATTATTGAAGCGGAAGCGAAAGTCGGTAAAGGATCAAAAACATTGGGAGATGTTCTTAATGGGTTTAATGATGCAACGTCATCATTTTATCACCTTGTCGATCCGGATTGGCTTCTTAAAGCACCGCTCTACTACTGTAAAATGACCGCGCCGGGACAGTTGCTTGCCGCACCGGGGAGTGAGGATCGCATGGAGTACTGCGTTGATTTGCAGGATTGTGTTGCGCCGACAGCGGATGGTAATGGCTGTCAATCATGGGGGTATTGTACACGTGAACGAAACACGTGGCGGTTTGACGCGAAGCAGTGTGACGCGCAATTTAACACGTGTCTTTCGTATAAGCAGGAGGACAATGGTCAAGCAATTTCTTACAACCGTAATACGGTGACGTCATGCAACCAGAATGAAGTCGGGTGCCGGTGGTTTGCGCTATCGAACAATGCAACACTTGGTGTTGGATCAACACCGAGTGTTACGCCTGTGCAATGGAATGCCAATCCGCGTCGCTACTTCAACCGTACGGTTGCGGAGTGTTCCGCGCAGGCGAACGGTTGTACGGAGTTTGTGCGTTTAACGAACAAGGCAACGGGAAGACCATTGAGTGTGGCGGAATACGTTACTGCAAAAGATGTTGCAACGGGTGCGAGCGTGTCGACGTCTTCTTCATCAGCAGCCGCTGCAGTCGCTGCAACCAAAAATTACGAAGATTTTAGCGCGGAACCAAACGCTACATTTAATACAAAGCGACTCACAATAAAATATCTTGATCAAACACTCAATGATTGTCGCGGACCGCGAACGAATGCATCACTAAACGTCGGCTGTGAGCGCTTTACATCAGCGTCCGGTGTTGATCCCGCGGTGCCGGCAGTGTTAGATCAATCCGATACTTCAAAAGATACATGCCCCAACACCTGTGTTGGCTATGACGCGTACGAAGAAGTAAAGACACCGTTCTCCAGCGGGAAGTTTCCCGAATACTTCATCCCAAGTTCTGCGCGAACATGCAGTACGGATGTTGTCGGGTGTGAAGAATTCACCAACCTCGATGCGGTAGGGCAACAGGGAGAGGCACGTGAATACTTCACCGCGCTTCGTCAATGCCAAAAACCGGCAACGGATTCACGCACGTACTATACATGGGTTGGCACGGAAAAAACCGGATATCAATTGGAGACTTACTCATTAAAAGCGTCGAACCTCGATGGCGGTAAAGCGCCGTGCACCACGCGTGACACGCAAAACGGTAATGTCTGTAACGAAGTGGTTGGCGTGGATGCGGTAACAAATTTGCCTGTTGATACGCGTGAGCAATGCGCCAAAGCGGATCTTTTGACGAATCCGGATTGTCGCGAATTTTACGATAAGGATGGAAACATTTCTTATCGGCTCTATTCAAAAACAATTGTATCGAGCGATACGTGTATTCGTTATCGCATGACGAACTCTGAAGGGGCGGAGAATTGTAAAAACACCGGTGGCGAATGGAGCGGCACGAGCTGTGTTTATCTGGTGCTTCCGCAAGAAAGTCGCAGCTGTTCCGCATCGGCAGTAGGGTGTCGTGAGTATAAAGGAAATACAGCAAATGATATTCGGGTGGTGGTGAACGAGGGCTTTGAGTCGACAAAAAATGCTCAAGGTGAAGTGGTTCCTCCTGCCGCATGGACAACGGGAAAAATTTCTCAAGCGTCTCTTACACAAAATGGGCATTCATTTGAGACAGATGGTGGCCGTGTAGCGGTAGAGCTTAAGAAAAAAGTGAATGGAGTTGATGTGCCTGATGTATCAGAAAATCGTACCTACATTCTTTCTTTCTGGTCGAAGAGCTTAGGAGGGAATATCGACGTGGATCCCGTACTTACGAATGGAAGCGGTAAGGAGGCTCGATTTGGGAATACTTCTGATCAACGTCTTCGTCTGACGGCGGATTGGCAGAAGTACACTCTTGGACCGGTTTTCGTAACATGGAGACCGGATGCTGCAGTACGACTTGAGATTAATGGCGATTCATTCGTTATTGATAATTTCGTTCTTCAAGAAGTGCGCGACGATTTTTATCTTATCAAAAATTCGTGGACGACGGATCCTATTTGTGAACATAAAGTTCCGGGAGATATTAGTACTGCCCGTACCGGTGAAGATCGCATGATCGGTTGTCGCGCTTACACGGATCGCGCGAAGAATCCGTACGCCGTGAAAGCGTTCCATCAGCTTTGCGAAGAAAAATTTGTGGGTTGCGAAGCGCTTATCAATACACAAAATACAACAAAGCCGGATGCGCAAATATCCGCATACGACGATATAGCGTATGTGGTGAACGACCCGAAAAATTATTGCGCGCAATCAGAAAAAGGATGTAGAGCAATGAGTGCCCCGCAAGTAGCGGAAATAGGAGCTACATTTGAAGCGGATACGGTGTACAAAATTGATGATCCGGAGAAATACACAGCTGATCCGGAGGGAAAGGGCAGTATTCTTTGTACTGCGCAAAATCTTGCATGCGAAGCATATACAAAATCAGACGGCGGGCATGCGTGGTTCATTGATCCGTATGCAAACGTGACAAAGACGACAGGCAAGCCAACGACGTGTGAATGGAAGTTATTTCCAGAAACATTGACGCAACAATTTGGATGGTTTAAAAAGGGATCGTCAAGTCTGACGCCGGATTGCGTGAATCCCCCTTTTGACGGATCAGCTGGGTTTGTAAAAGAATGTCCGGCAGAAGCGGACCGCTGTTCGCAATTTGTTGATCCGCAGGATTTGTCGCGGTCTGCGTCCCGTCTCATTTTGAATGAATCGTTTGAGGGAACAGCTCCGTCGTCTGGGTGGAGCGTGGAATCTTTTGAGGATGAAGATGAGATAATTAAAGATAAAACGGTTATTAATATAGAGAATGGGGGGATCATTCAACAAAAGGCATTGAGCGTAAGTGGTGCGAATGGATTTGATCCTTATACTTTTTTCATACTTGGAACCGAAGTACGTGTTGGACCAATACGCGTGGGTGGCACGTACCGTCTTTCATTTTGGGCGAAAGGGAATGGCGGTACATTGGTGACATGGTTTGGGGGCGCGCCTGGGGTGAATGGATATTTTCTAAAAAAAGTAGGAGATCTTGCCAGTTGGAGTATACCAGTAACGGGCAACTGGACGTATCATCGTTTAACGCGCGTCGCAACAGTAGGCGAGAGTGGTGCCTCTCAAGACCTTCGTTTTGAAGGTGGTAATGGTCTTACTGGTGTATTCCTCGACGGCGTACAGCTGGAAGCCATCACGGACGTGAAGGATACCGGTCGTCCGTTCTACATGATTGACGATGAAACAGTAAAGAAGAAGCGTAGCGATGGAGTGCAGGCTTCGGTGGCTGATCAAAAAGCAGGGTACGTGCTTTTCCAAAACGCAAATCAAGGCGCGGAAAAGTGGGACAGCGCACTATCCTATCAGGCAAAGAAGCCGGTTGCATGCACCTCCGGTCAGAATGTGTGTATTGGAGGAGGGAAAGATATCAATGGAAAGGTGTACGACAGTGGAAGTGATACAGCGGCGTGTACAACTGGACGTGGTAAAGTTGTTGGGTGTATTGGAAATGATACGAATGATCTGCTTAAAGTGCAGCGTGATCGCGTGTGCGGCGAATGGCTTTCATGCGTTTCCGGAACCCAAGTGTTCGACAAACAGACGCAAAAGCCGCGTGATATTTGTTATGCGGTGGGTGCGTGCACCGAGCCTTCGGCGTCTAATGCCGCAGCGTGCGGCAAGATGAAAGATGTTGATGCAGATCCCCAGCTTCTTGACGTAACCCTCTACAAAACGCGCGACCTTACATGGAAAGGTCAAGAGTACGCTGGTTATTCCATTCCGTATCGTTATCCGGTGATGAGCCTTACCCAGCTTCCCTATAAGATTGACTCCGACACTAAAGTACCGGAAGGATATCGCCTCCACAACTTGGCGCTGAAACGCGTGAATGGGAAGGAGGTTGCGTGTACGGTTGGGACCAAGAATGAAATATGTGGATCAGGTCCGACTGATCTTTGCCTGTACCGCGGAAAAACATTGGAAGATATTGATTCGGGTTTTTGTTATGAAGATAAAAAATCCGGAAGAGCATTTACGTGGAATGCTACCACAAAGTCATCGGATGTGGTTGGGGAGCCTCTGCGGGAGATCGCAAAGAGTTGTCGTGCGTACCCTGCGACGGATGCGCCGTTTCCTCCATCGGTCGCTACATGGCAGCAAGGGTTTAGAGTATCGAAGGTTGTGGGCGATAAAGACGTGGGCGAAATCATCAGTGATCCGGAATTTCAAAAACCAATTACAAAAGAAGAAGCCTATCGTGCGGCGAATGTTGTGCAGCAGCAATCGGCGGCATGCACGCTAGGGGCGCAATTGTGCGTTGGCGGTGTAAATGACCACAAGGTTTACGCACAAGGAGTTGCTACGACACTCTGTACTAATCCTGGCCCTAATCTTATTGCCGGTACGCTTACCCCATGTGAAGATCGGTTGCTCTATATGCACGGCGATGGTGAATGTTCGTACAACGAGGTGCGCTATAAAGATGGTGAAACGCGTTATTGGGGTGTGACGGGAAATTATCCGAAAGCGGTTCCTACGGGAACGACGAATACGGAAGATGCTATTCAAGTGAAGTATGGTTGGCAGGGGTATTGCCTTGAAACGGACTCGGCAAGTCCGACACCAATTGAGAACGCTGACGGACGAAAAGAAGCATGTTTGACGTGGTTCCCGACGGATCTAGTACAGGGGGAAATTGATGTGAATGCGGATTCGCCGGAAGCAGGTTTTAAATTCCTTTCTGATTCGAGCAAATTCTACTGCGTTGCGACGCAAGTATATGTGCATCGAAAGGAGTATTCTTACACGCAATGCGAGACCGGAGGAACGTGTCCTGCGGGGTATATTCTTCGTAGCGATGGAAAGGTTGGTCAGTGCTCCCGCAGTCGGGGCTCACGACGTGCAAAGCGTCAGTATACGTGTACGCCTGCCGGAGGTTCAGGGTGGTTCCCCGATGATCCTTCTATTAGTCATGACGCGAATCCCCCACGAACTATCTGCAGTAAGATTGTGCTTGTTGAAGAGCCAGTGACGCGCAAGACATATGGCTGGACCGAGCGCTTAATGGGACCGGCCGCGGACACGGATCGCACGAAGCCGCGAATGAGCACGATTCCCGATTTTGTCAGCTATGGGGAAGCGCAAGCGCCCTATGGAGCAACACTTGGCCTTTCGGGTGCGGATGCATTCTTCATCCCTGGGATTCCATGGGATGATGGGAACGCGGGTCCACTCCCCACCACGCCAAAGATAGCGGGTATAGTCGGACATGGAGGAAAGCCTTATGCGGGTGATGATATAGACGATACGAGAGGATCAGTCTATAAGAGTGGAGTTGTGAAAGTTTCAAACATTTTTGCACGAACGTTCGGTGTATTGGAATACAGCCCAAAGGTTGTCTGCAATGGAAGCGTAAAGATGTGTACGAATTCGTCAGGAACATTTGGACCAAAAGAAGGAGCAAGGTGTGATGATGCGAGCGAGTGTAAAACGACGGATCCTGCCGCGATTAAGTGTCTTTCGTTTTGCGAGCTTGCGGACATCGATCTCCTTGAGACAAAGGCTGCCCTTGGGTCGTGGCAGGCGGTGATTGACAAGATTAAAGCTATTGATTCGGAAGCAGGAGGTAAGGCGCAGGATAAATATAATATACTCAATATGCCTTCTATTACTGTTAACTCTTTTGGTAACATTATTTCTTCCGAACCTTCTCCATGGAGCTTGAAAAGTGAGTCGGAAAGAGCAGAGATACTGCAAGCGGTGATTGATCCTTCCTCGCAGCGCGATTCGTGTACTCGAAAAGCGATGATTTGTCAGGATCCGAATAATATTCGAAATCCTATCAATGGTGAAAACTGTACACTGAATCCGAATGTTTGTACTACTGAAAAGGTTTGCAAGTATTCGTTACTTCCTTCCGATGCAAATTTTTCACAGACGACGGCGGATTCTATCAACAACACAAATTGTACAACGGATTCAAGTGTTTGCGGTGCTACCGCAACGTGTGAGTTAGTGGTTGGCGCAACGTGTGTACCCGCAACGAGCTGTTATAATAAGAATAACCCTAACGACCCGGTGAATGACAGCAAATGTACGACGGATGCGATATGCCAAGATGTAACATCGGAATGTACGAAGCCCGCAGCCTGTTTTAAGTCGGGGGGGGAGGCAGGATACTATTTGTTAGAATCCGACTTTCCGACTATTGAAGAGATAAGCGGCGATGTTACCGATAACGGGAAAGCGCCGAAAGTGCGCGCGGCGGAATACACCGCGACAAACCAGACGTATGCGGAAGGAGGGTCGGGTATTACCGTGGATACGAATTCTTCCGGTGACTATATGTTTACCGCAACGGCGCAGGCGGTAACGGTGAAGTTTTACGCCTACAATGCGAACGGGCAGCAGATGCCGCTTCGGCGCGTACTTGTGGATTGGAGTGATGGGAGTGATCTTTCCGCTACGCAAGGATCTTTGAAGAACAGAAAAAATGTATGTCAACGTTTTTGCGGAACGGCGACAGTGAAGAATGCCGCAGGTGTCGCTATCCCAAAGCACTGTAATAAGAATGAAGATTGTGGAACGAATGATTCTTGCGGTGTTACGAACTGGGGTGACGATGTCAATGCATGCGTTGAAGATGCGCCGGGTGGCGGGTCGGGGTATTTCACGTACACGCATATCTATCGCTGTGAGGGACCGGTAAGCGCGGGGTGGCAGGATGATGTGGATCCGCTGGTATTAGGCAATCAAGGCGCATGCGTATTTGTACCGCGTGTGCAGGTGCTTGACAACTGGGGGTGGTGTAATGGGACGTGCACTAATGCAAGTGGTGTAGCGCAAGGTGGATGTTACAACGATCCGAAAGGTACGCGGTTGTGCGAATCCACTACGCCTACTTCCAAAGCATGGACGTCGTATGTCGGTCGCGTCATTTTAAAGCCGCAGTAAAGAATAGAGTAGGGAGTTTTCTCCCCCTGCCTGAGGGGGAGATAGAGGGGGTGGGAGCTTCCAAAAAATAACCCCACCTCTCCTCCCCTTGAAAAGGGGAGGAAGATATCATAATCAGAAATTGTATGCCCCCTGTCGCCACTATGGAAGATCAAGAACAAGCCGCGCAAGAGCAGGCAGCGCATGAACAAGCGCAGGCGGAGGAGCTTGCGTACGCGATGGATGCGGAGCGGACGCAGCAACAACAGGCAGCG
Organism: bacterium; assembly: GCA_030648795.1. GTDB lineage: Bacteria > Patescibacteriota > Patescibacteriia > JACQSD01 > JACQSD01 > JAUSHC01. Next base: position 10,197 of record JAUSHC010000018.1, read on the forward strand.
CAGACAGAACGTCTTGGGCGTCAGCAGGCAATGATGCAGCAAGCGGCGGCGGCGATGCAAGCGCAGCAGGGTGAGGGCGGTGCCTCGGACAAGCAATACCGGCAAATGGCGAAACAAATGACGAAGCAATACAAAATTAAAATAGAAAGTTTGAAGAAAGACCTTGATACGGAGTGGGGAGTGTTTGGGAGTCCATTTTATTTCCCGATTATGGTTACGCTTACGTCGATTTCCGCGTTCATCAGTTTTATTACGCTTGGCACTATTTCGTCGCTTTTGGACTGGTTCATTTTTGTCACGATGCCAATCGTTCGTGTGCAGCGCGCGTGGACGAAAGGGATGATCATGTATTCGAGCGCGGAGCGGCAGGTGAAACGGCGGGCGATTCTCTACCAGCGCCAGATTTGGAATACGACGAAGCGGACGCTTATGAGCACGTGGTCCGCGGTTCCCATTATCAACATGTTTTCCGTATGGCCGTGGCTCACGGTGCTCGACAAGATCGACGAGGGGAAACATCAGAAGAGGTTGAAACAGCTGAAGGAGAAAGTGCGTGCGACAGAACAGCGGATTAACCGTCTTACCGTTCGCGCGAAGTCTGGGAGTGCGCAGTACCAAATCGCCCTCTTCGCTATGCGCGTCGTGAAAAGCATGGACGATGAATTTTTAAAGGTATGATCTTTATTGTATCGTGTCATCCTGAGCGAGTGAAGCGAGCCGAAGGATCCCCTGGCTACGCGATCAATGCGGGAAAGCAAAAAATCCCGCGTGAACGGGATTCTGCAGTTGATAACAGATAGCCCTACGACCACCTGCAGAAGGGAGTATAGAAACGATAAAATGATTTGTCAAAACTGACTGACTCATAGACATAGGGGTGGATAAGATTGGAGATTGCGGGGTATACTTGAAGCGCAATAGAAGAGAAAAGAGTTTTTTCTTTAGAAAATACATGAAACCAAATAAAACAACAATCGCATATATTGATGGTGCAAACCTCCATAGAGGAGTCTTGTCGCTCGGGTGGAAGATTGACTATGCCCGTTTTCGGACTTGGTTATCACATCGGTATGGCGTCGGAGAAGCGTATCTTTTTATAGGACTCATCCCGAAGCACAAGGACCTCTATACATATTTGAGTAAATCCGGCTTTACACTTATCTATAAAGAGGTGGTGTACGATGGAGATGGGCGTGCAAAGGGGAACTGTGATGCTGACCTCATTACGCAAGCGATGCGCGATACATACGAAGGAACGGCGGAGCAGTCAATTCTTGTAACGAGCGATGGCGACTATGTTCCACTGGTAAAGTTCTTGATGGATAAAGGGAAGCTGGTGGCGGTACTTTCTCCGGCGCCGGTGAAAAAATGTTCAATTCTTCTCAAACGAACCGGCGTGCACATTGTTTATCTTGAAGACAAGAAGGCGTTGATTTCGGCCCAAAATGAAAAAGCCCCCAGCAGGAACGCATCCTTGCAAGGGTCTTTTTCGTAGTGATGATACGAGTATAGCAAAGGAATAAACGTTGTCAAGAGGCTTACAAGTTTCCCCTCTTAACTCCACCCTTCCTCCCCTTATATTAAGGGGAGGTGAGGAGGGGTTACGAGAGAGAGGTTATATTGAATCACGAGTCATGACATTTTTTAAACGATCACCGCTTCTAGCGGGACCCCGCCAACGGCGGTGGTCATTGTTGAAACGAAATCCTGCCCCGTGCCAACGCGAGCCTAGAGCTTTGGCGCGTGGGATCGCCACGGTGCTTTTGTTTGCCGTGCTTTTGCCCGCGCTTGTCGGCGGCGGGGTTTTTGGCGGGGCGAGGGAGGCGGGGGCGGCGGAGCCACTAAATTTGTCAGACTTTGGAGGAGGAGCACCACCAACGGCAGAGCAGATAGCAGCATCGACGTCTGCAAAAGCAGACCCTGTCGCAGCAGCTCAAAAAGCGGTAGCTACTGCTCAAGCAGCATATAATGACGATCATTCAGAAGCAAACAGAGTGGCATTAGAAGCTGCAAGAAACAAATTAGTAGAAGCACAAACACAAGCATCCTTCGCAGCAGAGAAAGCAGCCACACCAAGTCCCTGTGGTTGGACGGATGTTATCTGTGGTCTCAAGTTTTTGATATTGCAAATTTTACTCGCGATACAAGGTCTTGTCACAACAATATTCCTATGGATTCTTAAAGCCGTAGTAACCACTATCGCACAATATAATAGTTTTCTCACATCCCCTGTTGTCACGATTGGCTGGGTACTCGTTCGCGATATCGCAAATCTTTTCTTTATTCTCATTCTTCTCGTTATCGCCTTTTCTACAATTCTTGGTGTTGAGAAGTTGAGCTACAAACAGCATCTGATGAAGCTTCTCATTATGGCGGTCGTTATCAATTTTTCGAAAATGATAACAGGGCTCATGATTGATTTTTCGCAGGTCGTTATGCTCACATTTGCGAATGCTATGACAAATACCGGTGCGTTTAGCGCGAGCATGGGGGTTGGCAAAGCAGGATCATTTAGTGCGGGGACGGCCAGTGCAGATTTTTTTGGCATTATCATTAATACTGTTCTTGGTATCGTCATGATGCTTTTTTCGGCAATCGTGGTTGGTGTGATTGCAATAATGCTCCTTGCTCGTATCCTCGTGCTCTGGATTCTTACGGCGCTTTCACCGTTGCCGTTTCTTCTTTCTGCATTTCCGCAGGGTCAACAGTATGCAGGGAAATGGTGGAGTGAATTATCGAAGAATCTTGTTGGCGGCCCAGTGCTTATGTTTTTCTTATGGCTTGCCTTTGCTATTCAGGCTAATATGACGCAAGCACTCGCAGGTCTTGTTCCTGCTGGTGGAGGAATTGGTAGTGGCGCTGCGACAACGGGAGATGCAATAGTGACGTTCGCCGTCACTGCCGGCCTTCTCATCGCCGGCCTCAAATTTGCGCAAGAATCCGGCGCCGCGGGAGCGAGCGCTGCGGGGACAGCTTCAAAGTTTATGACAGAGAGTATGTTGAAGAAACCGTTGGAACGGTTTGTTGCGGGTGGCGGACTTGGGAAGCCAATGACAGGTATAGGGAAGCTAGCAGAAAGGTTTGGCGCAAAAGGACTTGGTGCTGGCTTACAAAAATTTGGAAAAGGATTTGGAAGAGCAACGGGTATGCTTACCCCTGAAGCTATAAAAAGGGGATTGGCAGGACGAGAGAAACGATTGGATCGTGTATTTATGAAGCCAGGTGGAGCGGCTGAAGACTTTATTAACAAGCGAGCAAATCTTCGAATGGGAACAACCGGTGGTGCAAAGACACTTGGGAAAGTAATGAGATGGATGGGCAAGGGAAAGAAAGATGGAGTACTTGATAAAATGGGGAAGCGATTGTCAACGGTACGAGAAGCTGGGACTGAAACGACGGAAGAGCGTGGAGCGGCCGCGGAAGCGATTCAAGAGATAGTAAAAGAACTTGAAGGAAAAGACCTCACGGCGGAGCAATTCTCGCGTGAAGCTGCTCTTGCGAAGAGCCCTGAAATGATAGCGGCATGCGCCGTTTATTCTGCGAAATATAAGCACGAGAATGATGAAGCTCGCGTTTCTGCGGAGATGGCAGAAGAGGGAGAGATACGAGAAGAAGACGCTGTTTCGACTAGCGGGACGTTTGATCCGGTGAAATATTATACTACAAAGTACAATCAACTCAAGAAAACAATGGGAGAGGACGAAGCAAAAAAAGTCATGTCCATTTTAACGCAACAGGCGGAAAAAAATGGTTCTTTGCGTGGGGCAATTGGTTATAGTGCTACTGACGCAAAAGGGAATATTCACATGGCGAATGAGTGGCAGGGAGGAGAGAAAGAAATTCAAAATGCAGATGGAACAAAAACAAAACTTGATCTTGATACACTTAAAGGGCAGCAAGAATACGTTGTTCATTTACGTAAAACATATAAGTTAACGGAAGAACAAATGCCGGATGTTACAGAGGAGACGAAGTTGAAGAAAGGGCAAGAGCTCAAAGCGGACGGTGGGCTACAGGAGCAAATGATTGCAGAGAATATGGCAGCGAATACAAAATATAAAATATTTCGAGGCGATAAACCGCAAACATGGGGGCAGGCGTTCGGTAAAGTTGAAGGAAGAACGGAGGCCGATGATGGAAAACTTGGGGACGTACATTCATGGGGAGCGCGCCTTCGGGCAATGCTAGGGAAAGTACATGATTCTTCCGAACGAAATAGGCCACAGGGGCGAGAGCTGGAAGGGCTTGGTATTCCGGCAGATGGAGATCCAAAAAAGGTAGATTATAAAGGATTTGTTGATCAATATGCTCTTAATCCAAGAAATGTTATGGGAAAGATGCCGTTTGCAGGTATTGATACGGCAGAAGACTATGCGGAGTTTAAGAGTGGGGTAGATAAGCAATATGAAACGTACATAGAAGGGCTTCGCGCAGCAATGAACGGCGCAGCAAAAAAGAAGAATCCTAAAGCAGCAGATGTTTCAAAAGATCAAGTGCTCAAGGAGTATGATTTAAAACCGAAAGTGCAATGGGATTTAGTGCCCGGTACTTTTTCTCTAGGGGGGAGGGGTTCAGGAGGAGGAGATAAAAAGCCTGGAGCAGAAAAGGTTGGAGGTAGTCAGGGCGGAACGCCTCCTCCAGATGATGGTAAGGGTGGGAGTGGTACCGCTGGGACATCGACTAGCGGCGGAGAAGGAGGAAAGAGTGGCGCAGGGGGTGAAGAAGAATCGGGTGGGACGAAACCTTCTGGCGGAACGTCGGGGAGTGGTGGTAATTCTGGACCTGGTGGTACGGTGAATGTGGATATTACTGGGGCGAAAGAACTTTCTGATAAATTTGATAAAATGATCGGTTCTCTTGGAGACTTTGGGGGACATTTTTCTACTCTTCTGCAAGGATTGCGAGACATGAAGGGTGGTTTATTGGCATCTACAACAGCAGAGAATGCTCTCTTAAAACCTCTTAAAGAAGCCAACAAGAAACAAGAAGCAGTAGCAGAAACAAAAACAACACTAGATAATTCAGCAGCAGGAAGAAAAAGGAAAAAACCTAGGGGAAGAAAAAATAAGTAGTTTTCTTTATTTGATTTATTATGTCGCTGGATCAGAAATTAGTCGAACAATTTACACAAGTGTTGGCGCAGTCGTCACTCACTGATGAAGAAAAAAAATCGTGGGAGGATGTTGTTCCCGAATTGACTGATGAAGAACTTGTGGAGACCGTTGCTAATCTGCAGAAGTTTATCCAGACAACGAAAGAAATGGAGGAGAGCATTGTTGTGCTCTTGGCGTCAGCGCCGCCGAGCCCTCGGACACTAACGCCCGCAGTTGTTCGTGAGCTTACGGGTGAGAAATTGGCGAATCCAGCGACGTTCGATGTATTGCGCTCTCATATTCAACTATTAGAGAGTACTCGAGAATTCAGTGATGCGCGAGAATTTGGAAAAGCATTGCACGATGTGGCAGTGAAATATCTGGACTATGCCTCTCAATTAGAGGAATTGATAGACCTTACGAAATTCATACGACTATCAGAACTTCCTGATACAGAGCGTCGTTCCCTTTTTGAACATTCATTACTTGTTGCATTACGGAGCGGCTTTAATGTTATTGATCTTATTGATCTATGGCTTGACTTTTATTCATCACTTCCTTCGCTTGCAGAGAGTTTCGCAGCAGTACTTGCCGGTCTTCGGGAAAATAACGAAACGATTGGCGATCAACCATTGCAAAAGGAAGAAGAGAGAACGGTTCCTCCGACAATAAAGAATTGGTTTATTGAGTATCAATCTTTTTTCCCGCTTGATAAGCCGCGTGGCGCGGTGGAGCGCGCAAATTTTATTGCGCAAAACAAAAATGCGCAGCATCTTTCTCTAGATGAACGAGCGTTGCTTGAAAAAGTTTTTGAAATTATTGATAATATCTTTTTTCCTGAACTTCATATCATACGGCAAGAAGTCGTTGCGCATGACGCGATTCCCGCGCCTCTTTCTGCTCCTGTTCGAGAACATCGGGAATTGCCATCGCATCCGCTTGCTCCTCCTATCGCACGGGAACCGGTGTCCTTGCCCGTTGTTCCGGTTATTCAACGTAGCGCAACGATTCCTCCACCAGCTGATGCAGAGCGCGTGAAGAAGATTGATGCGGCGCGGGCGCGATTGCGGGAAACGGGGAAGGAAGCGGTAGTGCTTTTCTTTGATCTTCTTTCGCATCCGCAGGGGATGACGCCGGCAACGTCGGAAGAACTTGCTGCGGGGCTCATGATTTTGGCGCAAGACAATGCGTTCGAGCGTGCGATTACGGACGCGAAGATTCGTGAATTGTTTCTTGCGTATTTGAAATCAAAAAATCAGCCGGATCTTTTGGAAGGGTTTCGTTTAACGCCCACCATGCCAAAGTTTATGACAATGTTTTTACAGTGGGTGTTGCAAGAGAAGGGTAAGCTCTCGGAGAACGACGCCGCACACATCGGCGCGCGCATTGCGACAATGCTCAAAAAACGCGGCAACGAAAAATACTCACGCATCGCCTACCTCGACGCGGCAAGCGGGAGTTTTCGGTGGTCTTAAGACGGTTCATTGATCTGCTATACTCATAATTGTCAGGCGTGGATTCTGTTGCGACCCAGAAAGCCGAGATGCATATCTCGGTCTTTCTTTTTTATATCTTTTACGATAGAATATGTTTAGTGTTATTATGCCTGCCCGAATACCGATCCGACCGCGGTCGGATCGGATGAAGGGCGGCCGATTTAAATATATTGTCGGCGGAGCCGACTCCGCTCATAACGTACCCGCCCAGATACCCTGCGTTCTTGGCGCAGGGGCGGGTTCATTAAATGAAAAGTTGAAAATTATATGTCAAATACCAAAGAAATCAAGCTTTTTACCAGCGAATCTGTTACCGAAGGGCATCCGGATAAGATTGCGGACCAAATTTCCGATGGGGTGTTAGACGCCATTGTGAAGCAGGATCCGCGTGGTCGTGTGGCGTGCGAAACGCTTCTCACGAACGGCATCTGTTTTGTCGCCGGCGAAATCACCACATCGTGCTATGTGGACATTCCGAAAATCGCACGTGGCATTATTAAAGACATCGGATACACGGATGCGGAACAGGGCTTTCAATGGGAGACGTCGGGCGTCATGGTTGCGATTAAAGAACAGTCGAGCGATATCGCGAAAGGCGTTGATCGTTTTACTGAAGACAAGAGCGGAAAAATCACACATGAAGATCTTGCGAATTTGGGCGCGGGCGACCAAGGACTTATGTTTGGTTTTGCGTGCACGGAAACGCCGGAACTTATGCCGTTGCCGATTGTTCTAGCACATCGGCTTTGTCAGCGTCTCGCGGAAGTGCGCAAGAAAGAAATTATTAAGGGATTACGTCCCGATGGAAAAGCGCAGGTGACGGTGGAGTATCGTGGCAATCAACCATATCGAATTCATACAGTACTTTTGGCGGTACAGCATGATCCTACCGTTGAGCACGCGTGGCTTTACGAGCAGGTGATTACTCATGTGATCAAGCCGGTGCTTTTCAATCGGAAGCTTCGTGTGCGTGGTGGGCTTGATTGGCAGAAGGAAACGAAGAAGCGCTGGAAGCATTTGAAAATATATGTGAACGGCACGGGTAAGTTTGTGATCGGCGGACCGCAGGGTGATACGGGTCTTACGGGACGAAAAATTATCGTTGATACCTACGGCGGCATGTCGCGCCATGGGGGTGGAGCGTTTTCGGGAAAGGATCCGACAAAGGTGGATCGTTCCGGTTCTTACGCAGCGCGGTGGGTGGCAAAGAATGTTGTTGCATCAGGCTTGGCGGCGCGTGCGGAAATTCAGGTTGCATACGCGATTGGTATTCCCGAGCCACTTTCGGTGCGCGTTGATACGTTTGGTACGGGACGTGTACTCGATTCGATTATTGCGGATGCGATTCCGAAGGTGTTTGACCTTCGCCCGGGGATGATTATCAAAGAACTCAATTTACGTCGGCCGTTGTATCGACAAGTTGCGGCGTACGGACACTTCGGGCGGCCGGAGTTGAAGCTTCCGTGGGAGGACACAAAGAAGGCGAAAGAGCTCAAGGCTGCAGTAAAGGCACTGCAGTAAAATTTCTAATTACCCTAATTGACCTAATTTCTAATCAAGCACCAAATCACAATGCCTCAAATACCAAGCACGGAAGAGCGGCGGTATGATCTTGAAGAACGTACAGCAAAGTTTGGGGAAGCAATTATCAGATTTGCGAAAAAAATTCCAGTAACTCCAGTTACCAGTCGTCTTATTCCGCAAGTCGTTGGGTCAGGGACAAGTGTTGGTGCGAATTATTGTGA
>JAUSHC010000033.1 GCA_030648795.1 bacterium
TATGCTACTATCATTTCTATATGAAAAAAGAAATCCACCCCCAATATTTTAGCAATACGGTTGTCACCTGCGCATGCGGGCGCACATTGACGACCGGTTCAACCGTCGAGACGATTCACGTTGAGCTTTGTTCAGCGTGCCACCCCTTTTATACGGGGAAACAAAAACTCGTTGATACGGCGCGCCGTGTGGAAAAGTTCCAATCACGCGCGGGCAAAAAGGAAGCAGTTGCGCAAACGCGCAAAGGAAAGAAAGTGAAGCGTGCAAAGAAAGAAGCGAAAATTGCAGAACTCGCCGAAATGTCGCAGAGCGACAAATCAGGCGAGCCCGCCACAATTCCGCCGAAGGCGGATTTGGGTGGGGAAAAAGCTCAGACGTCGGAAACGAAACAGTAGCAATTAAAAAAGGCGAGTTGTTGGTTTACCCACGCTCGCTTTTTTATTTTGAAAGATGCTACACTATACGTATGTCCTATCAAGAATTCAGAACATCTATTGAAAAAAAGTGCAAAGAGTTGGAAACGCAACTCGCGGATCCGACGATTGTTCATGATGGGAAAAAAATGGCAGCGGTTGGCAAGAAATACGCAACAACGAAAGAAATACTCGATACAATCCATGCGCTCGACACAACGACGCAAGAAATTGCAGCACTCGAAAACAGTATCGTGGACGAAAAGGACGCAATACTGAAAACGATTGCAGAAGAAGACCTCAATCATCTACGAAAAAAAAGTGATACACTCGAAAAAACAGTAGACACATATATGCACCCACCGGACCCTATGGATGCAAAAGACACGATCATCGAAATCCGCGCAGGCACGGGGGGTGATGAGTCTTCACTCTTCGCGGCAGAACTCTTTCGTGCGTATCAACACTTCGCCGAAAAAAAGGGGTGGAAAACATTACTCATTAACGCGGATCGTACATCACTTGGCGGCTACAAAAATGTCACCTTCGAAATCCACGGCAATGGCGCCTTTCGTATTTTTAAATATGAAGGCGGCGTCCATCGCGTGCAACGCATTCCCACGACGGAAAAAGCCGGGCGCGTACACACCTCCACCATAACAATTGCCGTACTTCCTGAAGCGGATGACGCTGATATTGAAATCAATCCGAAAGATATTAAAGTTGAAACCTCAACCGCGGGCGGTCACGGTGGACAGAGTGTAAACACAACGTACTCGGCAATTCACTTAACGCACCTCCCGACCGGCATCACCGCGCAATGCCAAGACGAGCGTTCGCAACTCCAGAATCGCGAGAAAGCGATGCGACTTTTGCGCACCCGCGTTTTTGCATACGAACGGGAAAAACGCGAAAGAGAACTGCGCGATTCCCGCCGCGCGCAAATCGGCACGGGCGAACGCTCGGAAAAAATCCGCACCTATAACTTTCCGCAAGATCGTGTAACGGATCACCGCATCAATCAAAATTTTCACAATTTGCCAAGCATCATGGAAGGCAATATTGAACCAATCATTGAAGCACTGGAACAATATAAAAATTCCTAATTCACCTAATTTCTAATTGACCTAAAGAAGCCCCAAGTCACAATGACTAAAAGTTGGTGCTTGAGGATTGGGTATTGTTTAGAAATTAGTAATTAGAGTACTTAGAAATTGAGCCTATGACTATCAAAGATCTTCTCTCCTGGGGAACTTCTGAACTGCAATCCATTTCGCCTGATGAGGCAAGTCGCGACGCCGAGTATCTTTTGGCGCACGTACTCAAAACGTCACGTGAGTATATTCTCGCGCATCCCGATCGCGCACTGCGTGGCGATGACACGGCAGAATACAAAACATTGGTTGACCAACGACGAATGGGGAACTCGCTTTCACTCCTTACAAAACAAGCATGGTTTTACGCATTACCGTTCATTGTTTCTCCGCAAGTGTTGACGCCACGACCCGAAACAGAGCTCCTCATCGCTCTCGCCACCGCTCGTCAGAAAAAAGAATCTCCCGTGATGATCGTAGATGTCGGTACCGGATCCGGCTGCATCGCAATCGCACTTGCAAAAACGCTTATCGACGCGCCCCCGATTTATGCGATTGACATATCACCGGAAGCCCTACTGGTAGCAAAGCGCAATGCGGAAGAAAATCGCGTTGACCACCAAATTAACTTCCTTTCCGGTAATCTCTTGGAACCATTAACGCATGATATTCGCATGATGTCCGGACACAAATGGATTATCGGTAATCTCCCCTATCTTCCCAAGAGAATCTATAACGCAAACCCTGATCTCCGCAACGAACCACGCATCGCGCTTCTTGGTGGCGAGGACGGACTTGATTGTATTCGCAGTCTTCTTGCGATGATGCACGCGCTCACTCCTCCATGGACATTATTTATGGAAATTGACCCGTCGATCAACGACGCGCTCGTCGAACTGCTCCAGTACCACTTCCCCGGCAAAACCCCCGCAATCATCTGCGACCTTCATGGTCATGAGCGGGTGTGTATCGTGAATCGTGAAACGTAAAACATGAATCGTACATCGTCCAAAAAACCTCCGTATCGTTACGGAGGTTTTTTGATCTTACACGTTACACGATCCACATTTCACACTACGGCGCTCGTACTTTCTGCGCTCTTTCGCCTTCCAAATAATACTGAAGCGTATACGTGCTGCCATCTTCTGATGTGTAGTGATAACACTGCGGATTTGTGCCGGTCGGCTGCACGTCTTTCGCGGAAGGATCGGTTGGCATTTTCGGCAAGTCTTGATTCAGCTTGTTTTTTGAAATATCATCGTCGCCCGTCAAACACACTCCGGTGTAGGGAAACGGGAACTTTTCGTTCCGTGTTTGATAGAGCCCCAGCGCCTTCTGAATCGTTGACGTGTCCGCGTTGCGTTTTGCATCGCGTCCTTTGATTTTAATTGTACTGTACGCCACCATAGACGCCGTCGTCAAAAATCCGATGATCGCAATAACGACAAGAAGTTCAATCAATGTAAACCCCCTACGTAAATGATACATAAAAAAAATTAATTTTTAATATCTTCGGTTATTTGCGATTGAACAATTGTCACATCACCGTTATTTGGCACAACCTCTATCCACGTCGTTCCTGGTTGCAGCGCCACTTCCTCTCCTGTTAGTGTATCATGAACCCGACCCTGCGGCGAGCCGCAGGGTATCTGGGCGGGTGCGTTATGGTCGGAGTCGGCTCCGCCGACAGTATCTTTACATCGGTTCCCCTTCATCCCCGCCGTGGCGGGGTATTCGGGTATTGCATAATAAAAGCGTGTACGGTCGCCAACAATTTTCTTCCATGTCGCTTCATGCGTGCTGCCGGCGGTCAATACAAGCGCTTTCCCCTCCCCTTCGGTGGTTATGCGACGACGTCCTATTGCGTCAAGAATTTCAATAGACGTAAATTGCACTAAAACATTTTTTGCATCAATGGCAGCGCCGTCTTCATCTTGATGACGCACTCCACCCATGAATCGCTCATAGCGAGATCCATTCCAGCGCCACTCCACCGTATATGACGATGTTGAATACGCAACGCGCACCCCGTTACCATCCGCATTAACCACACTCTCATTCTGATATCGCCATGGAGTAAAAACCGACTCTCGCGCATATTTTCGTTCCGTGAATGCACTCGTTACAAGATACTGCGATGTAAACACATTATGCGGCGCGCGACGATCCGTCGACCGCCAAAAAAATCGGTCATCAAAAAATTGATTCAACCGTTCCAATGGGAATGTACGCGCACGTGTCAGTGCCTCGGGACTCCCACCAACATGCATAAGGAGCGCGCCAACCTCGGAAGCAAAATCAAGAACATACGGACGAAGAGATCGAATAGGGCCGACTTTTTCGGGAAGCGCATCCGACGGATACACAGCAAGGAATCGCGTAATGCCGCCTTCCACCGGAAGCTCCCACACCAATGGCGCTGCCGAGAGTCCAGCCGTCGGTCGCCCGTCTACCATACCATCAATGAGCACTCCAACCGATCGCGACGTCGCATCCGATGGATCAACAAGTATCCCGTCGATTGCCCGACGCACACGCGTATCAACCACCACCGGCTGTACCGACTCTTCCACGGTACGAAAAAGCGTCCACGTTAAAAAAACAGCAGTGCCCGTAAAAACGAACACCGCTGTTGTGAATAGCAAACGAAATTTTCTACTCGTGAGTGGCATGTGCGCTATTTCTTTTTGTCGTCTCCACCCTTGCCACCCTTCGCCGCCGGCTTTCCACCAGAAGCAGCTCCGCCCTTTGCTCCCGCCGCACCCTTCGCAGACGCATCTCCCGATTTCGCGTCCGCGCCTTCCACCCCCTCTTCTTCCTTCTTGCCCTTCTCTTGCACCTTCACGGCATCTTCCACTTTCACGTCTGCGGTTTCTGCGGAGAGTTCTTTTGCCAATTCATCTTCCGTCTTCGGTCGCATCACGGTCACCACGGGCTCTTCTGCTCGATCAAGAATTGTTATTCCCTTCGGAGCAACAAGATTTTTAATGTAAATAGATTGACCAAATGTATCAAGATGCGTAATATCGACGGTCATTTCGTGCACAAGATCACCCGGCAAACATTCCACCGATACATGGCTAAGACTTTTAACAAGCAGTCCTCCTTTTGCTTTCACTGCCGGCGCTTCACCGATGAAACGCACCGGAATTTTTGTCTTCATTTTCTCCGTCATTTGCACGGCGTACAAATCAACGTGGAGCAATCGTTCCGTAAGAGGATGAAGCTGCACATCGTGAATCAATGCTTTGCGCGGTTGTGCTCCATCGATCTCGACATCGACAAGTGTGCTCTCTCCTGCGGCACGCCACACCTTGATAAACGATGCATACGGCAACGCCAAAGATTCCGCAGCAATGCCATGCCCGTAAAGAATCGCGGGGATCGCTTCCGCGTTTCGCACTTTATTTACCTTCTCTGTACGTTTTGTTGCCTGAAGTTGTAATGCGCTCATAAAATAATAAAGCTCCTAAAAAATTGTTAATCAATATGTATTTCCTCTTCGATCGTATGGAGGAACGATTGTCCTCTATCTTTCGAAAGAAGTGTATGAAACAAAAGAACGTCATCAGCGATAATTGGCTCGCGCGCACGAAGCCGAAAAAGATCCCGCGAAGAAAGGTCAGTGACAATGCCCATCATGGACGTCGCCCCTCCTGCTTCTCCGGTAATCGTCGCGACAATCGCCCCGTGACAACGCTGACATTCGACATGCACCAATTCGACACCATCCTCCGCGGTGATAATCCGCGCTTCGAGCGGATCATACTTTTTGCGACACAGCGGACACGCCGCAACAGCGTGAAAATGCTCCTCAAGAAAATGCGATGTATTTTTCATCCCGTTAGAAGCAGGTCGCGATCAGTATCTGCTGATTATCTACTGACGGTTTATACCTATGCACTAATCATACCTCTAAAGGATATATGTTTCTCGCATTGCGACCGCGGCTTCTAACGGGATTCATCGCACAATCGGGTTACGAATAATAATGCTTTGCACAATTGCGAGAATCATTGCGTGTGCCAGAAGCGAGCTCCCTCCATAACTCACAAACGGCAGTGTAAGTCCCGTCACCGGCACGAGGCCGATGTTCATGCCTATAGTAACAGAGACCTCTATAAAAAACAAGAGGAGTGCGCCGATAAGAAAAAAAAGGGCAAAATCATCCCGCACGCGTCGAAGCGTAATGAAGATCCGCCAAAAACAGAGCCCCCACGCGGTAAGAAGGAGTGTCGCGCCAACAAATCCCCACTCTTCGGCAATAACGGCGAAGATAAAATCGGTTTCCGCTTCCGGTAAAAAACGCAATTGACTTTGCGATCCGAATCCAAAACCGCGCCCAAAAAATTGTCCTCCGCCAACAGCAATTTTCGCTTGCGCCGTGTTATATCCGCGCCCCAATGGATCGCGCGAAGGCTCAAAAAATGTCATGATGCGCTCCCGCTGATAATTATGCAAAAGAAATACCCATGCGATCATGCCGAACACCGCACACAACGCTATAAGCGCAACAAAATGGCGTCGACGAATTCCGATAATCACCAATAAAGAAAACCACACGGAAAAGAAAAGAAATGCCGACCCTGTATCGGGCTGTAAAAAAATGAGGGCAAGATACACACATGCACCAAGACCGGAAAGAAGTACGTGGCGAATGCGATCGCTCTCACGCGCCCATCGTTCAAAATAGGTCGCGAGAAAAACAAGAAAAATAATCTTCGTGATCTCTACCGGCTGAAACGTCATGCCCGCAAAAGAAAACCAGCCGCGCGTTCCTCGGATGGTCGACCCCAAAAACAAAACAGCGAGAAGTAAAAGGATTCCGCCAACGTAACTCACGCGATTCCACGCACGAAGCGCTCGATAATCAATCGTCGCACCAAAAAATATAATACCGAGTGCAAGTGCAACGTATGTTCCGTGCTTTGCGATGTGCTGCCAATCGGGAACATCGCGCGACAACGCAACGCTCGTAATCGCCATACTCCCCATTGCCAAAAGCACGACAACGCTCGCGAACAAAATCCAATCAAAACGACGAAATGTGTCACGAAGTATCACAAGACGTGAATCATGAATAATGAATAATGAATCAGGGAATCTTCTCCTTCATCACACTCGGCCCATAATTCATAATTCATAATTCCTCATTCCTAATTCTAAAAGCGTTGTTGTCCGCCCTTCACGCTCTGAAATACCGAAGCGTCAAGAATATTCACCTGCGGACTCACACGAACACTCGTTGCGTTCGTTGGCGCTCCAAACCACTGAAATATTATCGGACGACGCTCGGCGGATTCCACATTCTCAAGACGGATCGCATTCGCACCAACCACTCGACTCCCCTGCAAAAGCACAATAGGAACATCAATCGCCCAAAAACCGTACGTCGTATTATTGGTAAGCACAAACGTCACCGCAGCGCCGCCACGCGTATCATTGGCAATCGGCGCAACAGCAATGTCCGTCACCGGCAGATCAAGCATCGTACTGCGCCGTTCGTCCCATCCAAGAATGCGCTTCCACTGCACAGACGTAATAAGCAGTTGCGGATTCCGCGCAGACTCAACGCCCAAAAGCCCAAG
>JAUSHC010000040.1 GCA_030648795.1 bacterium
CACCGCGATAAACAATCGCGAGCTCATATTCCCGCCCAAGATGACGTGCAGTAATTGCGCCGCCGCTAAGCGCTTGTCACCGTGTTTAAATCCATAAAAACCAAGCGTCATGTGTACCTGCGTCGTTTCTTTGAAGCTCACTTTCACGCGTGGCTTTGTCTGTTTCGCAACAAACGGTTCATACTTCTGCCCAAATGGTTTTTTCGGTACACGGAAATATTTCTCGACAAGTTGTAAAGTTTTCTCATTCACATTGCCTGCAACGCCGACGAGCACGCGCCCGCTGTGATAATAGGTATCGCGATAATCGAGCATGTCTTTTTGCGTCATGCCGAGTACCGTTTCTTTCGAGCCACTTATAAGCCAGCCCAACTTCGACCCACCATACAGCAACTCTTCATACACGTCGCCAATGTGCGCCATCGGATTGTCTTCATACATGTGGATTTCTTCGACGATCACGTTCTTTTCGCGTTCAAGTTCTTCCGCAGAAAGTGTTGCGTGGAGTAAAAGTTCGCTAAGCATTTCAAGTACCAGCGGCATCTCCTCCTCGCTCGCTTTGATGTAGTAACCGGTGTGATCTTTCGAGGTGAACGCATTGTACTCGGCGCCGATCGAATCGAGCGCGTGTGAGATAGATAACGATGTCGGCCACTTCTTTGTGCCTTTAAACATCATGTGTTCCAAAACATGCGAGAGCCCGTTCGTCCGCGCCGTCTCATATCGCGAACCAACTTTAACTAACACCAATGCCGTCACCGCCTTTGAGTCCTTGAATGGTGCTAAAATTACTCGCGTCCCGTTTGAAAGTTTGTGTTGTGAGAACATATAGAGATACTAATATACTAATGAGTACGAATGTTACGAATGAATACTAATATTTTTTATTTTCGATGCCAAGAATCTATTTTCACAACACGTACAGGTTTAATATATTTATTGCGAAAGTTGACCAACAGTGCAAGCCGAGTACCTGTTTCTTGGAGATAACGCTGTGTTTGTTCATAATCATCTCGTGTGAGTATTCTCTTTGCTTTTATTTCAAGAATGATCTTTTCATCAATCAAGAAGTCGAGAATATTTCCACTCGATCCAATGGAAAATTCTCTCTGAAAAGGAATCGATTTTTCCATCAAAAGCCTTTTAATAACATCACCGTACTGCTTCTCTCTCGCATAAGGGCCAAGTTCATTGTGAGCTGAAAAACAGATACCAGCAACAGAATAGGACAACTCCGGATACAGCAATTTTGTTTCTTTTACACTCTCCTCCATTTGTTTACGTCATTAGTTTACATTTGTATCATTCGTACTCATTCGTATATTGGTATCTTCTATTTCACCACCCTCCGCTACTTCCCCCACCTCCCGAGCCCCCGCCGCCAAAGCCTCCAAAACCTCCTCCACCACCGAACCCGCCGCCCGGACCCCAGCCGCCTCCCGCCCACCATGATGGACGATGACCAAGCGTTTTGTTCGCTTGATAATTCTTTGAAACGACGAAATCAAATCCAAGCCCTGCAAGCGCCATCCCTATTATCCAAAAAAGGATTTTTGCTATAAATCCAATAAAAATCGCTCCAAGTACCAATCCAATAATACCACCAATCACGCCGCCAAGCCACCACGATTTCGTGCGTCCAAACACGGATGAAAGCCACATAAAAATAAAAATCCCAATCCAGAAGGCAAACTCAATTATACTTGAATTCCAGCCGTTCGATTGGGTTGTTTGCTTTATCGGTACTTCTTCTTGAATTGCCCGTTCAATTTCCGAAACTGCCTTCACGATACCACCGCTAAAATCCCCTTGCTGAAATGCGGGACGAAGTGTATTCCGAATAATCTGCGACGACTCCGCATCGGTGAGTGCCCCCTCCAGTCCATACCCCACTTCAATCCGCATCTGCTTGTCATCGCGACTAATCAACAAAAGGACGCCGTTGTCCGCGCCCTTTTTCCCGATGCCCCACTCTTTGAATAATTTCTCCGCGTAATTTTCAATATAATCGTCATCGAGCGATGGAATTGTGACAACCGAAATTTCATGCCCTGTCTTTTGTTCAAACGCTCGAATGTCTTGTTCAATCTGCGTGCGTGTCTCCTGCGACAACATCCCCGCAAAATCGTTTACGAATCCCGCTGGTTTTCCGGGTGACGTGTACGCAAACGCATTTGCACCCAATAAAAAAAGAACGGGGGTCAATAACGAAATAATGAACCACGTTCTTTTTTGCATGCTTATTATAAGTTTATACGCTCGCAATCATTTGTCGTTCTTCTTCAAGAAGTTTCTCCAACGCCTTCTTGTCACCACTCTTAAAGATTTCTTTCTTCTGCTCAAAATTCTGAATAAGGCGTTCACAAACCCCTGGATGCTCATTAATAAACATCCGCATTTCTTGACGATCATTAAGACTTGGGATCAAAGCAAGAAGAGTTTCTATTATACTCTGCTCCTGTAAAATAGCGCTTGGCATAATAAGATATATGAATGACTAATGTGATGAAGTGAGCTCACTTGTTGGAATGTCCTGTCCATCTTCAGTAAATCGCATCGCGTCTATTTTCCCGTCACCGTCCGTATCAACATCAATCTGTATAAGACCACCTTGATCGTCACGCACATATTGTTCAGTCCGAGTTGGACCAAAAGATCTGTCAGCTCTCCTTTGAGAATACGCTCGACGATGCACTTTTCTATCTTTATCACGTTCTACCATTGTCTCCTTTATAGTCGTACGATTTTCGTCATAGTCAACAAATCTTTCTTCTGTTAAAAGTACGACTCCGGCACCATCCTTTCGAGTAAGAACATCCCTTAATTGACGAGCTACTTCATCATCTTCACGAGTTACTTCTTGCGTATACAAGAGCTTCCCCATCGCTCCTCGAACAACATCAACAATGGTAGAGAGTTTCCCCTTGTTATTGTATGTTAATTGTTGTTCTACTGAATGGCGCACTGTTCCATCCCCGTTCTTCCATACTGATACACATGCTACGTCCCTCTCTTGTTCATCACGTGTAGTCGTATTTTCATATATCTCAGTAGTCTGTCCAAGAGAATCTTTATTAGTCTGTACTGTGTGAATCTGTCGCTTTTCATCATCAAACTCTCTTTGCATCTCATGGCTCTGTGTGATATTCCCATGTTCATCTTTAACAAATTCTGTAGATCGAACCGATCGAGAATGATTGTCAACAAGCTGCTTATATTCACGGCTCCATCTAATTTCTCCAATGCTATTTTTATCTACTAATACTTGAGCGTGTTCCGATGTACCGTCTGAATTGGATGTAACTGTTTCTTGAATTTCCCGATCTGATACTATAACGCCTGAATTATCACGCAATATCTCCGTGGAAAGAAATCTCCTGCGAAGCCCCATCACGCCCGTACCTGACTCAAACTCTGCGTGCGTAGTAGTTTCACCAGTTCTGACTGTCGATCCAGCTTTATCTTTGTACGTCAAAGCGGTTGTAGAATCAATAATGTCCCCTGGTTTATTGTAATTAAATTTCTGGAGATATTCCAACGTCTCCCATCCTTGATCATCTACTCCTTTTCGTTCAATAATACGCCCTGTTTCTCTCTCAATAATTGAATAATTATTGTCGTCCCCCACACGATATGTAGGGCTCAATGGTTCCACATCGGGCGTAGAAGGAAGCGGTTGCTCTGATCCTGGAACAACGGGCTCTGGAGGCTTCGTGGGCTCTGGTTTCGGCGCTGGTATTTCTGGTCCCGTGCGAGGTAGTATTGGAATCGGACCTTCTCTTCGCGGCCCTTTTCCTTCTGCGCAACCCTCTGCGGCAAATGAAAGTGCAGCAAAACTAATTGCACCAAAAATTTTTGCAAGCCTCCCCATCTTTTTTGAACGATCTTTTCGAGAATACGGAAGTGATTCACCTTTCTTCTCATCTGATTCGACTGATGCATCAACCGGCTCCATCGCGTGCTCTGCAGCGACCGCTACACCAAACATCTCGCTTGCACGCTTAAGCTCTGGTGGCAATTGTGTTTCTCCCCCTTCTACTCTTCCCTCCGGTATTCCCATTTCTGCTAACGATGGCCCTCCGAAATCTCGTGGCATAATAAAGATTGTTAATGTTAAAACTGCACCTTTGGCGCCACTTCAGCCCCGGCCGCCGCCTCGAAGAAATTCTTTGCACCAAATCCGAAAAGGCGAGCAACGATATTCGAGGGGAATGTTTTTGCACGCGTATTGAAGGTCTTCACCGTGTCATTAAAGCGTCCACGTTCTACCGACACGCGATTCTCCGCCCCCTCAAGTTGCGCCATAAGTGTCTGCACGGATTCACTCGAACGAAGTTGTGGGTAGTTTTCCATGACAACAAGCAATCGGCCAAGTGCGCTTTCCACTTGCCCCGCAGCTGCCACTTTTTCGTTCACGCTTGTTGCTCCACTGTATCGTGCGCGAGCATCGGCAAGTTTGCCGAAGACTTCTTTCTCCTGCTCGAAGATTCCCTTGACGCTCTCCACTAAATTCGGAATCAAATCAAATCGCCGCTGATATTGCGTCTCCACTTGCGCCCACTGCCCGGCAACCGCCTGATCAAGCCGCACGAACGAATTATACGATCCTCCAAGCCACAAAAGGATGACTACGACGACCGCGCCGACAATAAGAAGGGTTTTTTTATTCATAGCATTGACACAGCATAGATTCTTCTCCGCCAGCTGGCGGATCAGAATGACAAGAAAATAAAATTATGTATTAATCTCACTCAAGAGCACGTTCTCCACATGAATCCCCCGAGGAAAGAAAATGCGGTCGAGTTCGTTTTTTATTTCCGTCTCTACTTTATCACGATTCTTCGACGCAATGTCATCCACCGGAAAACGCGATGCAATCATGCGCAGTCTGCTCCGCATCGTTGGACGAATAATCTTCGCGACAAAATCTTCTCCAATCGTCTGCCAAATTGTCGGAATCTGGTTCACATCAAGTCGCAAAAGAATCGTTCCCTCAATGGAAACATTCTTGTTATCCGATGACGTCGCATCAATCGGCACATCTCCAAGCGCCGCCGGATTTTCCAAATTGAATCCTTTCTTGATTGCGTATTCGAGCGTCTGTGTGTTGAAGAGCTTTGCTTTCTGCCAAAATGGAATTTTGAGATGCAGTCCCGGTGGCAATACTTTCTTGAGTACTCCCCGACCGCGATCATACACGCACGCCACATATCCTGGCGGCACAGAGATAAAGATCCCTCCCAAGACCTCTTCCATTACGAATGAATACATGAGTTTGTCGAGTGATTCTGCGCTCATAAATTTGAAAGTAAATTAAGCCACTAAGTAAAGTAAGTAAATTAAGCTGATACGCTTACTTCCGCAAAGCCTGCCACGGATCACCCTCTTGTGTCAAGATGGTTGATGGCTCTGCCGCTTTTTTTATTGCTTTTTCCTGATTTTTTAAATGACTGATCGATAAACGTATCACGTGCAGCACTTGCGTAAATAACATCGACGTAAGAATGAAAACCGATTTTACCGACGGAAGAATAAAAAGTGCAACAAAGGTAAACGCGGGAAAAAGGATGCGATAATAAAGGTGCGATCGCGTCACAATAGCTTTCCGCTCACGTTGTTCAATAACAATCGTTATAAAAAGAAATACCGCCACCACAAGCGCGGCAATCGCATTCCGCTCGGCGATATCAAACAATCCAAAGAATGATGTCACGATGATCTCCGGGCGCGTTACAAACGAATATAATGGAAATGTTTCCGGCGCCTGAAACCCACCAATAAATACCTGATACAAAAGTACCAACACGAGCAACTGAAGCCCCAATGATGCGCCGCGCGCCCATGGAGAAACATGTTTTTCTTTTAAATATTTTTTAAAAATCTCACGCCGCAACACGATATCACTCGGAATGTCCTTCTCAAGCTCTTGCCATTTGCGCGCCACATCGTTATATCGTTCACGATTCCGCTCTTCAATAAATGAAAGCGGAAGAAGTAAAAGTCGAATGATGACGGTAAGCCAAATAACCGCAACACCTAAGTTCGGCGCGCCAACCGTATTATAAATTCCAATCAATACATTAAGTAACGGCTCGTAAAGAATAGTGACCCAAAATGTATGCAGCATAGAAAACTTCTCGACTTCGCTCGAAGATTAAAGTTTCGTTTTTAGATACGGAGTGAGTTCGACGATCGCAACACGTTCTTGTTTCATGGTGTCCCGATCGCGCACCGTCACCTTTTTGTCATTCGCGGTTTCAAAATCCACCGTTACGCAAAATGGCGTTCCGATTTCATCCTGACGGCGATAGCGTTTTCCAATTGCCCCTGTTTCATCGTACTGCACCATCCACTGTTTCCGAAGACCCGCTGCGATCGATCGCGCTTCCGTTTGTAACGCTTCCTTCTTTGAAAGCGGTAACACAGCAACCTTAATGGGGGCAAGCGCAAGTGGTAAATGCAATACTGTCTCACTCTCGTGCTTTTTCTTTGTTTCGTCGCTCCCCGACCGCACCGGCACCTCTTCGTATGCTTCCGCAAGTACTGCCAAGATCGTTCGATCAAGCCCAAACGTCGGTTCAACGACATGAGGAGTAAACTCTTTCCCTGTTACTGGATCGCGATACATGAGTTTTTCGCCCGACGCTTTTGCATGTTGCTGCAAATCATAATCTGTTCGATTCGCAATCGCCCAAAGCTCATTCATACCAAACGGAAACTGATATTCAAGGTCAACCGTTCGCGAGCTGTAATGCGCAAGATCCGCACCGGTTTTTTCATTATCATGAAATTTTTCAGACTTCAGCCCAAGCGCCGTTGCAAAATGTTTCATAATGGAAAGCCACTCGTTAAATTTTTCGGGCGCGCTTTCCGGCGTAGCAAAATACTCAAGCTCCATGATCTCAAACTCGCGCGTACGGAAAATAAAATTTTCAGTTGTAATCTCATTCCGAAATGCTTTTCCAATCTGCGCAATTCCAAACGGTAACCTCGGATGCATTGCGTCCATAACTTGCTTAAAATTCACGAACATCCCCGCCGCTGTTTCCGGACGCAAATACGCCACAGACGTTGCGTCCTCCACCGGACCAATAAATGTTTTGAACATGAGATTAAACGGCCGCGCGGAAG
This sequence comes from bacterium, assembly GCA_030648795.1. Lineage (GTDB taxonomy): Bacteria > Patescibacteriota > Patescibacteriia > JACQSD01 > JACQSD01 > JAUSHC01. The sequence goes on from JAUSHC010000040.1 coordinate 7,132, forward strand.
TCAACTCGCCGCCACACAAAGGACACACCGTCGGATGATGATCCACCTGCTTTTCTTTAAACACATGCGGAGAAAGAGGTTCCGCGGGAACCAAGTGGTCCGCACGGAATCGCTTACGACATTTTTTGCAATCGATAAGCGGATCGGAAAAACTCTTGAGGTGTCCGCTCGCCTCCCAGACTGCGGGATGCATAAGAATCGCCGAGTCAATCCCCATCATGTCCTCGCGTTCTTGCACGAATGTTTTCCACCACAATCGCTTCACATTGTTTTTAAGCTCCACCCCGAGTGGTCCGTAATCATACACCGAACCAAGTCCGCCATAAATTTCAGAAGACGGAAAGAGAAACCCTCTGCGCTTACAGAGGGACACGATTCGTTCCATGAGCGTATTCGTTTGCTGTTGCATAAATTCTGAAAAATATTTGTACCTCATTTACATCTACATCTACAATTTCTAATTCACCTAATTTCCCTAATTTCTAAACAATTCCCAATGTCTCAATATCTAAAATTCGTGCTATTGTAGTTTGGGTATTTTTTAGTAATTAGAAATTAGAGTACTTAGAAATTCTACTGTTCTTTCCTCTCCACCACCACATCCTCCACCCATACTGAAAACGCTGTTACCGTTGGGATTGCGAGAAGAATTCCAACAAACCCAAATAATTTTGCACCCATAAGCATTGCGGTAATGGAAAGAATCGGATGCACACCAACCGCACGACGCATCACCGCGGGAACGATAAGATGATTCTCCATCTGTTGCATAACGACGTACATAATGAGCACGAGAAGCGCAGTAAACGGCGACTGCGTAAAACCAAAAAAGATTGCGGGAATTGCGGACATGATCGGCCCAACGTACGGAATGAACTCAAAGAGCCCCGCAAGGATCGCCAAAATAAGCGCGTACTTCACGCCAATAATCGTAAGCCCCAAATACGCCAAGGATGCAATGATAAGTGAAAGAACCATCTGTCCTTGCAACCACGCACCGACTTTCTCTTGCATGCGTGTAAGAAGATGCGTCACATACGGCTGATAACGATCAGGAAGAAGCGCGCGGAATGAGCTTTTGATCCAGCTCTCGGAAACCGTCATATAAAATGTCATCACCAGAACGACGACAAAAGAAATGAGTCCACCAAAAATAGAAAAAAGCGAGGAGAAAACGCCCTGTCCTGTTGCGGCGAGTGTCCCTTCCAATGATTCAATCACGCGCTGAAAACCGGAAAGAAATGCCGGTTGGTCGGAAAGCGATTGCACTTTAAGAACGCTTGCTGCTACCTGATCCCAGTACATAGGAAAATCGATCGCCACTCCACGAATTTCAGTAATGAGCGGCGGCACAAGTGAAGAGATCACAATGCTGAACGCCGAGAGAATAATGATGTAAATAAGAAGAATGCCGACAGCGCGCGGGATATGCTTGTGCTGCAACCAATCTACCCATCGATCAAATGCCGATGCCAAAATGATCGCGACAAAAAGAATTGCGACAACATCACGCACGAGATAAATGAACCACAGCCCAAGAAGAATACAAAGTGCGCGAATCATCGTACCTGTTGAAATGCTTATGAATGTTGGTTTTGGTTCCATATTAATTATAATAACACAAAAACAACCAGTTGTCCAGAGCATAATTTGTACAACACTCGGTGTTGTACAAAAAGAAGAAACTACATTTTTTCGGGATGCGAAACACCCATCGTCTGTAAAAGATTCCGGAAAACAATCGCTGCTGTTTCAACAATCGCCCGCCGCTTCTCATCCACCCCTGCATCCGTCATGACTCGGCATTGTTCATAAAATGCATGAAGAATATCCGCGAGTTGCAGTGCGTACGCGGGCAAACGATGAACCTCATAACTTTTCGCGACATCATGAAGAAGCTCGGGCCATCGAAAGAGTGTCACCATAAGCGCTCGTTCCGCGGGCGCAAGCGGCGACTCCACTTTCGTACGCATAATGCCGTCGGTCTTTTTCAAAATATTAACGAGTCGCGTGTACGCATACTGCACCGAGTAGACCGGATTTTTCCGCGACTGTTCTTTTGCGAGCGCCAAATCGAAATCCATGTGTGTCGTCGTTGTATACATGAGAAAGAAAAACCGCGCGACATCCACCGGAACGTCATCCAAAAGGTCATCCATCGTGACATACGTCCCCCGCCGCTTGGACATGCGCACCTCTTTTCCGCTATCCATAAGCCGCACCATCTGCATGACGATCGCATCAAATTGTTTATACCCCAAAACCGTAGCTGCAGCTTTTGCGCGCGGCACATATCCATGATGATCAGCGCCCAAGATATTAATATACTGCGCCCATCCCTCTGCCAGTACGACAGCATAGTGCGCGATGTCTACCAAAAAATATGTCGGCGTACCTTCCGAGGTCATAAGGACGCGATCTTTATCATCGCCAAGCTTTGTCGTTTGAAACCACGTCGCGCCATCTTTTTCGTACACCATTTTTTTCTTTTTGAGCATGACGAGCGCTGCGGTTATTGCCGCAGAATTTTTCTCATAGAGCGACGACTCAAGAAACCATCGGTCAAAACGAATACCCATGCGACCAATCGGCGGCTGGATCATTGTGGTGAGAAGATCATGTGCAAATTGCGTGCCGACGACAGTCACGTCTTTCCCGGAAATATCGTTTCGATGCGCGATCGCCCACTCTTTAATATATAGGCCTTGGTAATGTTTTTCGTCTGAAGGCGCTTCACCCACCGCCGCAAGTACTGACGCTCCCAATGTCCGCACCTGATTCCCCGCGTTATTCACATAATATTCCCGCCGCACCGTATACCCCGCGCGCGTGAGAACGTTCCCGAGCACATCACCGGTAAATCCGCCGCGACCATTGGCAAGGGTAAGAGGCCCCGTGGGATTTGCCGAAATAAATTCAAGATGGATTTTTTTCTTCCGTCCGATCGTTGCATTTCCATAGCGCTCCCCCATCTTTTTTACGCGCGTAACTTCTGCTCGTAAAAATTTCTCTGATAGAAAAAAATTGATAAAACCCGGTCCGGCGATTTCAACGCGGTCAATAAGTTGTAAATTGTAAGTTGTAAGTTGTAAGTTAATAATCTCTGCAACTTCACGCGAATTTTTTCCAATAATCTTCGCAAGTGGAAGCGCAATCGTCGTCGTATAATCGCCATGCACCGCAATAGCCGGATGCTCGATCCGAATTTCAGGAATAACAAACGGGGGAAGTTGCCCTTCCTTTTGCGCTCCTTCGATCGCTTTCTTTACCATTTTTTGTATAACGTCTCGTATAAGCATATTCATATTCTATCACATTCAAACAAAAAACGGAGGGGGTCCCCTCCGTCTACTTTGCGTCTATTACTTCGCTGTTGATGCCACCACTTTTTCGAACACTTTCGGATAATCCATTGCGAGTGTCGCAAGTATTTTCCGATCAAGCGCAATATTTTTCGTCTTTAATGCGTGCGTGAGCTTACTATAGGTTGTACCCGTACCATGCGCAGCCGCATTAATGCGAATCTGCCAGAGTTTTCGGAACTCACGTTTCTTATTCCGCCTGTCGCGATACGCATACACCCCCGCTTTCGTCGCGGCGGTTTTTGCAAGGGTGATTCTGCTTTTGCGGCCCCACTTAAAACCCTTGGTTTGCTGCAACCAATTACGACGACGCTTTGTGTGCATTACTCCTCGTTTAACTCTTGCCATATATGTACAACCGCATAACCTCGTGATCTGTCACTGGCATTGCGGTCGGGCGAAGCCCGTTCCGTCAATGCCGTGCCCCTTCGGGCTCGGTCTTCGCTTTGGTGCTCGCTCACCGTAGTTTTACTACGCCTCGCTCGCTCCTCGCTCCAGACCTTCGCAGCTCACCGAGTTTCTGCTAGTTGTGAACTATCGGGTAAATTGTTGAATTGTTTTATGAAACTCTTTCGATAGCACAGAGTCTCGACGCTTTGCCCGCGTTATTTTTCCGCCTTCACGCGCGTTAAAATGCGCCTGCCCCGACATGCGGTGCATGATCTTCCCGCTCTTTTTTACCATGAATCTTTTTCGTAAACTGGTTTTACTTTTAGCTATCATATATTCTAGATTTTTTTATAAACAATTGTTGAAAATCTTCCGCCCATGACGCTAATCGGCTGTTCCACTTCAATACCCTCTCCAAGAAGTCCGATAAAATCCGTAATCGCTTTCCTCGCCAAATCCACATGCTGACGTTCACGACCGCGAAGAATCATTTCAATACGCACCTTGTGCCCTTCCGTAAAGAATTCTTTCGCCTGTTCCAAACGCACATCGCGATCATGGTCGCCAATATTCAAAGAAATACGCATCCCTTTTATTTCAATCTTCTTTTGCTTCGCCTTTTGCTTCTGCTTTTCTTTCTCCTCACGATACTTGAAACTGCCATAATGGTCAAGTCGGCATACCGGCGGTACTGCTTTTGGCGATACTTCAATCACATCCATGCCGCGCTCTTGTGCCATCGCAAGCGCCTTTGCCAACGTCACGACACCCACGTTCGCACCCTCATTATCAATAAGCCGCACCTCTGGTACGGTAATAAATTGGTTCAACCGATACTTCGGCGGTTCGACTTTTTGCCGTTGTCGAAAACGAAATGTTCGTCGCATGCTATTTTACTCTTCTAAATATTCTCTTAATATCTGCCGCAAAGTTGTTTTTCCTTTTGCTGTTTTAAAATATGATTCTCGACGTAACGCATCGTGTTTACTTCTATGCATTTCGTAGAAAATCAATTCGAGCGGTCTTCGATTCTTTGTTGATATGACTTCACCACGGCAGTGCGCGTCATATCGTCTTTCTATATTGTCAGTAAAACCAATATAGAAACGATTATCTTTCGTACTGAGTAAAACGTAAACAAAATACATGAATTGTTTGCCATAAACCACTCACGACTGCGTCGCTCGGGCATGCCGTGAACCCCTGGCGGTTCACGGTTCATGGCCATGTACCATTCGCATGATAAGAGTGGCCGTGCCATGTATCGGAGCGAAGCGACTGGTACATGGAGGTGAGGAGAGTTGAACTCCTGTCTAGAAAGTCTTTTATCAACGGTCCACGTGCGCTCATCCGCTTGGTTTTTCCTATCGAAATAAAAAACGGATGAAAACTCCGATAGGGTGCCATCGTGTATTTAATATGAAAACAGATGACGCGCTTTCATACGAGCTCAAAAATATAACACCCGTATCCGACTATTGAGCATTATCGGGCGGATGGTTCCGGTCGTTAGACGGGAACGGCTGCAAACGCTGGGATTGCAAAGGCGTTAGCCAATGCGCTCTTCGCGCGTGCAAAGATGTTTTTGGCAGGTATGCCAATGTCCGAGGGATTCATGAGGTCCCGAACACCCTCACGCACGCACGTTGACAATGAACTTCCTATCGATGCCCGACACCCCCATGAACCACTCGCGACTCGGGTTCATGGCACGCCATTCCCGAGTGGTTCATGAGTCCTGTACCGGAGCTGTAGCGACTGGTACGGGGCCTATTTCTTATTATCTTTTCATCGCCTCGCGCATTGCGCGATCCGTATCACGCTTTTTGATATGCTCGCGCTTTTCGTATTTCTTTTTTCCTCGCGCAAGCCCGATTTCTACTTTAAGACGATTGCGCTTAGTGTACAACGAAAGTGGCAGAAGCGTCAAGCCTGCTTGTTTGCGCTTACCCAGAAGGGTCGCAATCTCGCGCCGGTTCAAAAGAAGCTTCCGCGAACGCGTCGGGTCGTATCCGGGGAGCGGACCCGCCTTCGCATACGCACCAATATGCGCGTTCGTGAGCCATGCTTCATTCTCTCGAATCGTCACAAATGCGCCAGCAAGACTCACGTTGCCACCGCGCACCGATTTCACTTCCTGCCCAGTCAAAATAATCCCCGCTTCATACGTTTCGAGGATTGCGTAATCAAACCGCGCGCGTTTGTTCGTAACAAGAGTAGGCATACCCAGTAACAACAACATCACCCCGTGAGACTATTCTTGAGTAACGAAAGAATAGTGGATGCACGATGTGTTACTAATAAATAAAAGGATAATACTTTTTGCATAGGGAATAGTCTCACGAGATTTGACCCGCCTTTGGCGAGGTCAGTGATGTTTTGTTACTGGGCATATACCCTCATACTACAACACCGAGTGCTGAAGGACAACACTCGGTGTTTATTATGGTATGGACTAGAGTAAGATCGCTCCAGAAAAAATTCTTTTGCTACTCATGAGATAGACGATCGATCGATGATCGATAACAAAAATCTTCACCACTTGCACTTCAATCCGAAAAATGATTCGATAATCGCCCACGCGCAACTTCCTGTATCCTTTGAGCGATCGACGCAGCGGTTTCCCAAAATGCTCCGGATGCGTCGTCAGTCGTTCCTCGATAGCACGTTTGATACGTACACGCATCGTACTGGAAAGGCGCGGGATATCAATACGAACAACATCCTCGTGATACTGTAATGCAAAATTCATGCCCACGCTTTATGATGCGGAACGAAAGATGCTTTCTTCGTGTCGCGTCCTCGCGCAAGTTGATCCCAAAGTTCATCTTCTTCCACTTCAAAAGCAATACGAAGAAGATCCACGGCTTTGGTCGCGGTGGGCATGTCGTCTCGTTTGGCAAGATGGGTGAGCGCGGCATCCATCGTCGCAGAGAGGCTAATATTCAAACGCCGTTTTAGTGTTGGCATAGTTGCAATAATTATGAATAATACTTCTGTGAATGAACCCGACCCCGCCGCAAGCAGCGGGGTATCTGGGCGGGTGCGTTATGAGCGGAGTCGGCTCCGCCGACAACATATTTGCATCGGTTGCCCTTCATCCGTCCGGCTCCGCCGGACGGTATTCGGGCAGGCATAATAAGTGTATCACTAGTGTATCAGTAAGTCAAATTCTCGACTTCGTAAGATTACGTGCTGCCGAGAGAATGAACGCATTGTCCAGTTTTACGCGATCAGCTAAAACGAGATAATTTTGGAAGTGACACGACAACACCGAGTGCTGCGGGACAACACTCGGTGTTATGTATAAATTTTCTATTTTTCAAATGCGACGATGAATTCTTCTTTTGTAACCTGTGCAAGATCGAGGACGCCACTTAACGTACCCCGCATAAGTTCTTTATGATCAGGCACGATCGTCGTAACCGTCTGCCCGTCTTTTTCTCTACGCAATTTGATGTGACTACCGCGCTGTGTTACAAACCGAAAATCAAAATGATGCGTAAGAATCTGCACAACATCTCGTCCGGAAAGTATCGGCAATTTAGGCATACTCGACATCGAGCGTTGTTACGAATGGATGCTGCTGCGCTTGCGCAACAACCTCCTCGGGCGCATCTTCAAGATACAGATCAATTGCTTCGCGAAGATTCTTTTGCGCCTCGTCAATTGTTTTTCCCTGTGAGACGACACCCAATTCCGTGCATCGCGAAACAAAATACTCTCCTTCTTGTTGAATGATTGTGGTAAAATGTAATGATTTCATATAAAAAAGCATACAGCAAAGGGCAGTAAAAGTCAAAAAAATTTACGAAAAAATCTACGAAGTCGGACTTCGTAAGATTAGAGAATTATCTAAAAATGTCCGATCGGACAAAAATAAATAATTCGTCATATAAAAACACTGAGTGCTGTGGGACAACACGCGGTGTTTTGCGGCGATCGAACAAAAAGCTACAAAATTTTACGGAGTATACTTACTGTCGAGAGAATGAGCGCATTATCCAGTTTTACGCGATCGGCTAAAACGAGATAATTTTGGAAGTGGTACAACAACACCGAGTACTGCGAAGCAACACTCGGTGTTGTGATGAGTACTCGTACTACGTTTACGGAGTAGAAGCGCTTATAAGTCTTCCGCGCTCTTGTTCTTGCAGATACTCGAAGATGCTCATGTCCTTATGCGAATCATTAACAGCAACCCATTCATTAATTTTGGTCATTAATGGAAGTTTTCCTTGAAGAGTATTGAATTCGTTTCGTAAAGCATCTTTATTAAGACCGCCCCACCACGAATGGTTCCCAACTCTCTGTATAAAATTTTCTGGCGTAAGGCGAGCAAATTCTCTGACGGGGATATCTCTAACCATTGGGTTGGTAATCATATCCTCCACATGCTGACCCGCAATATGATCAAGTACTGCTCCTGCCATTCCCTCCTGCTCGGAAACAGAAAGTTTTATGAGCGCATCGACAGACAAAGTCTGTCCATCTGGATGCTGTGCGAGGAATTCTGCTGTCATGACATTATCATCATCAATGACCCCACCTTCACGAAGTTGCTCCAAAACTCTCTCTTGTCCATTCCATCCGCTTCCTTCTTTCTGAAATCGTCCAAAATCCATCAAAACAAACTTGCTACTTTCCCCTTTAGGAAAGAGTTCGAGATTAAGGTTCTGTACTGCCGCTTTTGCTTCAACAAGTCCCGTGCGCGCGCTTTCAAATACATTCCCAGACCCCGTCAAACGTGTAAGATCAGCCGGCACTATAGCTCCCCGATCAGCGATCGTTCCATCACCGCCAAGAGTAACCTGCTGAATGTGTTCTTTGGTGATGAGAAAATGATCGGTTCCCTTAGTAACTAAAACACCTCCAAATTTCGTAGGATTAATCTCTGCAGTTGGAAATACATTTTTAAAATCTTGCGCCTGATCAAGTGAAACCGGCTTTTCGAGGACCGAACGGAAAAGATCTTGTTCTTTAAAAAGCGCAGTTAATGCAGCAACATCTCTTTCGCCATGTCTTAACGCATAGATGACGCGATCTGGATCAATGGCGTTATTAATTTTGCAAGCATTGAGAATCGTGACGTCACTCGTACTAAATACTCTTGCAAAATCATTGACATGAGCCGACGCTTCCCCTAGAACTTCTGGAGGAAGATTGCTTTCGAGAACTTTTTGAAGCGTCGCGTCGGCGAGATCTTTATGTCCAAGCGCGAAGGCAAGCTCCTGTGGATTAACCACACGATTTGCATCCTTCATGGCGGATAAAATAGCATCGCTATTGAAAATTTTATTGACCGCATCAGCATCTGCCGCTGCTGCTATTTCTACTTTCGCAAGAACGTCAGGGGGAAGGTCGGCTTTAAGAACGTTCTGGAGTGAAGCGAGGTCGGAATGTTTCAACGCAAACGCGAGCTCATTTTGATTGATGGTATCGCCACTCTTTATCGCATCTACGATTCCCGAGGTTCCGAATACTTTATCGAGTGCAACGTCCGTAGTCCTTACTGGTATTTGAGCAGTGGGATTACGAAAGAATTCTGTAAGCGCAGGTGCGGATACGCCTTTATGATCAAGAGCAAAACGCAAATGCTCGACTTTGTCGCCGCAGGCGGTTAGTTTTTCCGTATTTTTCAGTAGATCCGCTACGTCCGTCTTATCCATTCCTTGTGGAATATCTAAGTGATGATCTGATCCTGCATGAATGCCAAGCAGTTCAGCGGCTATTCCAATCTGTACTTTACTATTTAAAAGCGCACTCACGTCAACACCCGGTAATTTTACTCCAACATCCTTATTCAAAATTGCATCACCAATAGCTTTGTTAATTGCTTCAATATTTTTTCCGTCGATTGTTATTTTTCCGCCAGCATCAAGCGCAACCGACTTATCATCAAATCCCGATACAACGTCATCACCAACTTTAATATCAACTGTTTTATCTGCGTTGAGCACGACAGTTACATTGTCATGAGGAAACGACTTCGAAAAGTCAACACTCGTTGTTTCAACATGCTTTGTGGAGCCATCAACAATACGTGCATACACGATCTCGTGAGCCCTATTCGTAACTCCTACCGGATTGTCTGTAATATTTTTTAAAGCATCTGCTATCGCTTTAGGATCTTTGGAATCTATAGCAAGAGCATCGCTCGCCCCCCGAGCTACCTGCGAATCGTGAATAGACGCAGCCGATACAGTCCCATCTTTACCCATCAATCCCTGATCTATAATGTGTGACACATCATGCGGATCGGGCTGGGTATAGTGATAAATCGCATTGTCTGGATTCGCATCGGAAGGATCAATGCCATTACCATCTTGATTTACAAGATCAAGATGTCGCACGACACCATCCGCGCCTTTTATTTCTGACGCTGAAAGAAATGTGTGCCCATCTGCAGTTGTGGTACTGTGAAGCCCTGTCACCTTATCGCCTGCACCCGCGCTGCTTATATATTCCGTCGCTTTCGTCAACGGTCCACCAGCCGCGAGTCTTTCTGCTTGGGATTGGAGCGAACCGGTGTTTGGCACGTTCCCCTCAACGTCGCCACCGTGGTGCTGCCCGTCTTCTTGAATATAGATAACTCGGACGTTGTGGTTGTTATCTTCGGTTGTAATAGAAATACATTCGTGCGCTTTCCCGTCACTTAAAACCTTATTATCCTCAAGCGAAAAATGTTTAATCTCAATCTTCTCAATGTGTCCACTACCTGTCGCGTGGAATGTAACATTCTCATTGTCATGACCCAAAAGTAACTCCCCTGGAGGACCCTCTTTAACACTTATCCCAGTTTTATTCATGAAATTCTTCGCCAAAAGCTCGTAACGTAGGTGTGTTTTTTCACCTCCCGTACCTCCTTCCGCATTCCAGTCTCCACCAAACCAGCGTTCGTCGGAAGCTGAAGCACCACCCGATCCGCTCGCAGGCGTCTCGCCAATGGGGTAATACCCTTTATACTCACCCTGCAGATTCTCTGAAAACGGTTCGCCCGTTGCTTTTACTTCAAGCGCATGTTTAATATGCTCTTGCAAAGCATGTGCTTCATTCGCTGCATGGTGCGCTTCCGCTGCCTTAGCGGCAATTTCTTGGACTGTCTTATCCGCAGCTGCTGCATGATCTGCCGCTGCATGCGCGATTCTCCATTTCTCCGAATCCGGATTATTTCCGATGTCTTTCACGTGCGCCAACATATCAGCAGACTGATGCGCGCGCGCCGCGGTTTCCATCGCATGCTGCAATTGTCCATCTGCAGCATTTGCCGCTTTATCTGCCTCCCCAACAACAGACTGCAATGCTTCTAATGGTTCATCCACATCGCCGCCTTTAGGAGTATCAGTAAGATCTCCAATCGCTTTTTGTAGATCATGCAATGTTGTTTTATCTGCGTTTGCCCAATCCTTATTATCAGCAAGGGTTTTAAGTACACCCATATTTTTTGCTGCAGCTTTCGCAGCTACCGTTGCATTTTCCAAATCACGAGAAGTAGAGGTCTCCGCGCCTTCGGCTGTAAGTTTTGCCGCGCTTTCATTCGCCTCCGCATTTGCTTTCGCTTGCTCCGCGGCATGTGCCATGTAATCACCCACTAAAAAACCAGCTGCAAGCCCAGCAACACTTCCAACTAATCGAGCGCTTGCACGCCGTGATTCTCGTCCCACTACTTCCTTTTGCTTCTCACGCGCTGCTTTCCACAAGAGATCCATGTTTTTGTCGTCCATGCCCAATTCGGCTGACTGCGCAACGACCATATTTTCAAGTTCTTCAAGCGATCGACGTAATTCTACATTTCCTAATGTATGTTTGAGTGCTCCTTCTGATTGCAAATACACACGAACATCTGCCATTGCCACAGTCACTTTTTCACGAAGCGCGATGACTGCGCTTTTATCACCCGCATCAACCGCCAATATCGCTTGCTGTAATGCAACAAGATCGCCGGCTGTTGGCGACGCCTTTTCCTCTTTGCCAAATTTCTTTTCTATCTTGCGCCACGCCATTTCCGCTGCCGCTCCTCCCATTTTCATGCCACCATATGACATGAGAGCCTGACGGATACCGGGTATTCCGTACGCAAGAAGACCAAGCGAGCTCATGACAACACCTTGTTTAAAGCGCTCGTCGATTTCATCACCGGGGCGCAATGTTTGAAGGACTTTATCCTTAAACGACATTGCTTCCCCATCTGCCCGAGGCTCTGGCGCTATTTTATCCTTCCACTTTTTCATACCTTGACGCGCTATACCGGAAAGATGTTCCTTTGTTTCGTTCTCCACCAGACGGTTCATCTGCTCCATTCGGTAGGCACGGCAAACAGAATCAACGATTGCTATCTCTTCAGGAGAAAGAGCTTCAGCCTTATCTCCCGTTCTCTCTTGCTTGATCTGATTCTCAACTTGTATTTTCAACGTATCAGTAATGTAAGTGTCAATACCTTGTTTATACCGCCCAATCAAATCATTGCGCTGCTCCTCCTGCCATGGATTTTGTAATTTTGCAATTTCTGCGCGAACTTCTTGAAAACTCCCTGTTCCTTCTCTCGTTTTACCTAAATATCCTTCTTTTACTTTCACGTTAACAGCAGTAGCAAGCGCATCGTCTTCACGTTTCTTATGCCGTTGCAAATCAACGAGCGCTTCTGTCATGCGCGCTTGCAATTTTTCCTGTGCTCCTTCATTCCCTTTCCATTCTTGAGCGACTTTTCCTTTTTCCGCTTGCGCATGACTCGCTTCTCGCCAACTCTTTATAAGACGAACTGCCGCAATACCTGTAATCCCCACTCCAATAGCAATCGATGAAAAAGGATTTAAAAGCGCCGTGCCTGCGGCAAGCTTTACTGCAATGCTCGCTCCGCCATACCCCAGAAGGTTCTTCGCGATTGTCGTTTTGATTCCTTTATCTATCTTTTCTTGCGTAATGCGCGCTGCCGCCTCTTGTTGAATCCGCTCCTGCGCTGCCGTATACATGGTACGTACCGTTTCTTTCCACCAACCATATCGAGCGTATTCTTTTTCTCTTTCTTTTGAATCTACAATCTTTGCTTTAATTTCACGATTATCTAGGAATGCAGCCTTATCGTCAATAAGATTTTCAGGGTAACCTTCTTTACTAAACAATTTCCAAGCAGCTTTGAGAAGTAAATCTTCCCGTTTGGCTTTAAGGGTTTCTTTCGTTTCTCCCGGTGCACCGGTAAATCCATTTAAAATAGAAGCGAGCAGTTCCGGAAACTGCGTCTTTAATTTCTCTTCTATGTCCTCTTTCGTGAGACTCTCTCTCCCCGTTACTTTTTGCAATAACTCGCGCTGCCGTCCCGCGCGGTCGGTAACACCCTTTTCTTTTTTCTGTTTTGCTTCGGAGGCGAGGGCGGCTTTTGCCTCGTCCAATCGGGTTTGAAGCGCGGCGAGGGCGTCATCGCCTTCCTTTTTGTTTTCGGCGATGATATCGGCGAGTAACTTTTGAAATTCTGGGTCATCGGGAGTCGCTTCTGTTCCCGCATGTGTACCTGCGAATCTCCTCTTTGCTTCAGCTTCATCATCGCCAATACCAAGAAGCAGAAGATCTTTCTGAATAGCGACTAACGCACTCTGAATTTCTGGTGCAAACTTTTTTGCTTTTGCGTCTACAATAAAATCGTCTACTACTTGCAATGCATCCGTTCGCGCTTTCACGAAAGAATCATGATGCATTTGCTCACTCGCGGAACCAATTTTTACTACAGCAATTATTTCTGGCTCTTTGTCTTTTAATTTTTTTGATAAGTCATTCAGGTCCGCAATCTTGTCGGATGCAGTATCGCTCAATTTAATATCAACACCAAAAATATTCGTTCGGATTTCTTCGAGTGCGATTTTTAAAACGTCGTTATTGAGATCTTTTACTCGTTCGATTAGCTTCTTTACATCGTCAAGTAAACCCCGCCGTTGTTTAACAAAATCTGGATGATTCTTTTTTTCAAAAGTTGATCCTTCGTAAATTGTATCTCGCCGTTTTTTCTCCTTCACGTCGTTCTCTTTATTTCGACGTGCATCTTCTACATCTTTTTCTTTTTTCTCTTTATCGCTCTTTTTCTTACGCTCTCGCACGAGCTCTTGCGTTTTTTTGCGTATATCATCATGTAGGGTTCCAAGGGTGTTTCGCTTTTCTTTATCAATAAGTTTTTTTGCTGTTGCTCGATCCTGACCATCTGTTTTATCAACTTTCCTCCCTATCGCCTCCATATCAAGTGGTGCGTTTTTATCAGGGTCTTTCCCTGTTCTTTTCCTAAACTCGGCTATCGCCTTCTTTGAATCATCATCTTCTTCGACACTAACGGCCAAAATTTTGTTTCGTATATCCTTAAATTTCTTAAGCAGTTCCGTGACACTATCATTGCTTGCTACGTCAATTTGCTTATTCACCTCATCGAGAAGTCTATTGCGGAAATCTAAAAAATCTCTATGATCAGCCTTTTCATAGTCAGTTCCTTCTTTCTCTAGTGCTCGTAAAGCATCTTCTTGTGTCTTTAGCTCTGCAATAAATTGGGTATTAGCAGCTTCGATTTTTAGAGCGAGACCTACTAGATCAGTCTCATCATCTTTCTCTGACAATTCTTCATAGAGCTGAATAATTTCTTTCTGCATTTTTAATAGTTCTTCTATTTTTTTATCCGCCTCTTCTCCGCGCGCATCAAAACGTTTCCGTAATTCTTCTACAGTAAGACCTTGCTTTTCTACCAAAGCATCATACTTCTCAAATCGAGTTAGTTCTGGAGGTCGAACCGTGTCGGGTGTAGGGGGCATAAGGGTGGATTATAATGCCTGTAATTTTTTCGTGTGCTCTTTAATTTTTTGTTCGTCGAGGAGCTGGTGGAGATGCGTCAAGAGCTTGCGCTGATCTTTGGCGATCGCGTTTGTTGTGTTGGTGAATGTGCGATAGGCGGCGTTCAAACGGTTCATTTTTTCTTCAATCGCTGCCGCGTCGCGCTCATGTGTTGTTGGTGGCGCTCCTGCTGTTACGGACATTGTTGTAGCTGTCATTCCCGCGAAGGCGGGAATCTAGACCTAAGTAAAATTCTTTTGTTTACTGGATCCCCGCCTACGCGGGGATGACAAGGGATGTTACGCGGCCACCGATGCACGGCTTTCTTTCGTGCTTGCTAAAAAATCTTCGCGGAACGAACGCATGGTCTCCTCCACTATTTTTGGAAAATCCGGAATGCTTTTTTGAAACAGTGTCGTCAAATCTTCAAACTTTTCTTTCTCTGCGAGTTCAGTCGCGCGCGGAACATCGCCCTCGGGAAGCGCGCGCATCGCGGCAAAACCGAGCCGCTCAATAAATTGCCCTTCCAAACGCCGTTGGTAGTTCTCTTTGTACTCTGCCGGAAGCGCGGTGAGCTTCGCTTCGATAAGGAGCGCTTCAATAAAAGGGGTCAGTGGGGATTTTGAAAGGTTGGATTCAATGGCGAGTGCCATAAATTTTATTAGGAAAAGTGATTAAAAGCGATACTCGCATCATAGCAAACTTTTTCCCTCTTGTCAAATAAAAACTAACTTAAAATCCTAACGATGCGACTATTGACCCCGTTAGAAGCCGCCCTGCCGAAGGCAGTGCTACGGACACCTTAGGGCGTCCTGCTTCTAACGGGGTTGACGTAAGTGCGAAGCTGTGCTATGATGGCATGTTGCTCCGATTTGTTGAAAGGTTGTGTTTCGGGCTCGGTGCTCGAACACGACTTCTCAATTACACCATCGGGCACTGTCCTGGAGGGACAAGTCATGATAGACGCACGGAATTTTTTGGAAAAGTGGTGGACCGTACTGCTCATCGGCGTCCTCGTGATCGTCGCGGTCGGCAAGGACGAGTTGTCCAAGGCCATCATGGATCACCCGCTCCGCGTCTTCGGGATCGGAACGGCGGCGGCGATCATCGCGGCTTTCGGCGTTGCACTCCTCCTCTGGAAGTGCTGCCCGAACTTCGAGGAGCTCAAGGAACTGATGAAGAAGTACTCCAATGAGCTCGGCATCAAAATCGAGGGGCTCGGGACGAAGTTCGCGAGTGTCGAGGGGGTACTCGCGGACATGAAGAGGGAACTGGCGGAGATCAAAGCGAAGATCACTCCGCCGGCGACTCCTTCGACTCCCCCAGCTGCTTCCCCCGCACCTGCGCCAGCTCCGGGTTTGCCTGCTCCGGCTCCCAAACCGAGCAAGGCCGAGGCGATCGCTGCGCTTACGAAGGCGGTCGAGAATCTCGACGGAGCGGTCACTCGCCTCGGCGAGATCCGAATCGAAGAGGACACCGCTCGGACGACCGAGAATGCGGCGATCGTCGCGCTCGGCACGAAGATGATGGAGGTTGGCGATAAGCTTACGACCATCGCCACACCCCCGGCTCCGCCGGCACCTCCCGCGCCTCCGGCCCCACCGGCCGCTGCACCCGCGGGGACGCCCGGCGCCGGCGCTCCGTAAGTACGGAACCCGAGATTGTACAACACCAAGAGATGTACTACAGCTCTCGGTGTTGTACACTCGGGCGAGTTTCACAAAGGACTGTCTTCTACGGAAGCCAGTCCTTATTTTTTTTCTTTATAACCCCTCCTCGCCTCCCCTTGAAAAGGGGAGGAAATCTATAGATGTCTTGCCATGCTCGTACAGGAGAGGAAATCTAGAAAAGCGATACTTATTTTTTTGTAAATCCATCGTAGAAGGACTATCCAACTTTTTATGCAAATTTCTCTTACTAAAATCCCTCCCATCCTCCCTTTTACAAAGGGAGGAGTCATCTTTCCTCTTTAGAAAAGGGGGATTAAGGGAGAAAATAATGGATGTCTTGCCATACTCGTACGTGAATGCTATTGTAAAAAGATGAAAATGATGGACCCGTAGTGTAGCCTGGTTAACACGCCTCCTTGTCACGGAGGAAATCACCGGTTCGAATCCGGCCGGGTCCGCCAGTTCAATCAAATCACTCTAACCATTCACGCCTATGTCAGAAAGAGAACAACCTCCAAAAGATGAACTCGATCGAATGATCCTCAATACATTGGTAAGTGGAAGAAAAAAGGCGGAGCAACAAGAAGGAAGATGTTCCGTATGCGGAGCTCCAACGGTTAATGGCGCCAATTTCTGCAGCGGCTGTGGCGCAACATTCCTCACGGATGAGGAAATAAGAAAAATGGGGACGGCACCGGAAACAGGAAAGTAGATTGTACGACAAAATACAAAGTCCCACTTCTTTTTGGAGGTGGGACTTTTCGTTTGCAAGAGCTAGTACCGCTTTAAGTTAAACTTTTCGGTCATTGCGAGGACTCCGACCGCGGTCGGAGGACGTGGCAATCCCCTGGTAATCGTGAGATTGCTTCACCGGGTTCGCAATGACAGACTGGGTGGTTAACCGCAAAATTAAGTTAAAGCGGTACTAGAATTCAGACGGAGAGAAACACCAAACAATGATCGAGTGGCATCCCCTCTTTCGGCGCCTGCATCACAACAAGTATTTTATCTTTCGACCGGAGGATCTTTTCGTTCCGGAGTTTGCGCACTATTTCATGCATCTGCATTTTCGATGATACAACGCATGGATATGCCGCCCACTGAAGGAGTAGTGGGTGCGCAGTCGCGTTGTCATGCACAACGGGAATAAGCCGCGCTTCGGGACGAAGGCGCGCGATGGCGGAAAATGCGGGAAGCGCTTTTGACATAACGACAACGGTGGTGATGCCAAGATCGCGAACACTATCGGCAACCGCGTGCGCGAGATTTTCGACGGGTGTGCGCGGCTCACCAAAAAAATCCGGCGAAAGGTTGTCATATTTCGAGCCTTCTGTTTCACGAATAATCCCCGCCATCGTTTCCACAACTTCCACCGGATATTGCCCGCCTGCGGTTTCTCCGGAAAGCATCGTCGCATCCGCATGGTCAATGACCGCGTTTGTCACATCGGAAATTTCCGCGCGGGTCGGACGTGGGTTCGTCATCATGGATTCAAGCATCTGGGTTGCGACGATCACGGGCTTTCCCGCTTTCAAACACGCGGCAACAATATCTTTTTGCATGATCGCGAGTTTCGCGGGATCTGCCTCGAGCGCCAAGTCCCCTCGCCCGATCATGACTGCATCCGCTACCGCAACAATGCGTTCGATGTTCGCTACGGCTTCGGGACGTTCTACTTTGGCGACGGTTTTGGGTAACGTGTTGTACAACACCGAGTGTTTTTTATGCAACACTCGGTGTTGTACAATAATCTTTTGCATGAGTTTTTGAAGCGCAATAATATCCTTTGCATCTTTTACAAACGACAGCGTAACGAAATCAACACCCTGCTGCAAACCAAACGCCAGATCTTTTTTATCTTTTGCGGTAATGGGCTTTGCACCAAGCGACACGCCGGGAACGTTGAGCCCCTTATGCGCTTTCACAATGCCCGGCACAACGACTTTTGTGCGAATCGTATCACCAGAAACACTTTCAACAACGAGCTTCATCGCGCCATCGGCAATAAGAATCGGCGTACCTTTTTTCACGTCATGCGCGAGCGCCTTGTATTGTTGGGGGAGAATCTTTAACCCCCTCCCGCTCCCCCTTGAAAAGGGGGGGAGTTTAGAGTGTTCCGGGACGAGGGTGACTATTTCACCGCGTTTGATTACGACACCCTCTTTTGGAAGATTACCGATACGAATGCGCGGCCCTTGCAAATCCTGCAGAAGTGCAACGGGGATCCCCGTTTCTTTCGATGCGCGACGAATGTTGGCGATGAGAAGCGCGTGGTTCTCGTAGGTTCCGTGTGAAAAATTCAGCCGCGCCACATTCATGCCGGCTTTCAAGAGCTTTTTTAATGTGGTGAGCTTTTCGGACGCGGGACCGATGGTACAGACGATTTTTGTGCGTTTCATGCGAGTGTTGTTAAAATTTATAAGCGGAGCGAAAGAAATTTGTTACAACCGAGCACCCCGCCCTCTAAGCTTTTCGTTATTGTTTGAACGTTTGCTAAGCATCTCCATTTTTTTGTTTATTAGGTATGTATATAAAGCGCATAGAGAGCGGGGTAACGGTTTTGTAGCTACTCGCGTGACGCTCGCAGACAAAACGCGTTATTTAGCAATAGGTATTCTTGCTGCGATGACGATACCACCAAGCATAAGAACGCCAAGTACGAGGAAGAGTGATTGTATCCCCGTTACCGAGAGAATTGCTGTCGCGACGAGTGGCGCGGTCATGTACCCGAGCGGACCCATATTGCGAAAAAAATCAATAAGATGCACGTCACGCTTATCCACTTGTTTGAAAAAATACGTATCACGCATGATTTCAATCAAGCTCGCACCAATGCGGGTCGTGAAAAGCAGAAGCGCCCATATCCACAGTGTCGATGTATGCACAAAAAAGAGTGTGCTTGTCGCAAGCGCGATAATCGTAAGCCCCGTAATGAGAATCCCCCGCTCGCTCCCCCATTTGTCCGCGAGCCACCCCGCAGGATATTGAAATAGCACGAATGGCAGAAGCATGAACGAAAAAATCTTTCCAATATCACTCCACTCAATGCCAATCGAAAGAAGATACAACGGCGTGTAGATCACCATCCACGCGTAGAAGAATTGCAGAAGAAACGCAATGATAAAAATATGCGAAAGGGAACGATGCCGTGCTATCGCGCGCAATGTGCTGAAAAATCCATGCGGACGAATGTGTTCGTGCTCAATCTTCCGAAAACCGAAAAAGACAATCGCAAACACCAGGAGCGTCACGCCAAACGCAATGGTAAAAACGCGCGGGAATCCATACGTCTCGAGAATAAACCCCGCGACGACCGGCGTCACCACCCACCCCGCATTCATAATCGTGAGTTGCGTGCCACGGATTCTCCCGGTCAACACATCCGAAGAAAATGTCTCAATCAAAATATCAAGCGAAACCCACGCGGCAACGAGCGTAGCGATATAGACAACGAACGTAGGAATAAGCACGAAAGGATTTTTTGTATACGCAAGAATAAAAAGAGCAACGAGAGACAAGAACATGAGCGCGAGTGTCGTGTGTTGTTTTCCAAGGCGCGCAATGACCCGATCGAGACGCGCAAGAAGGACAAGCGCGACAAGATAGCTTGCGACAAACACCAACCCCACCGACTCCTTCGCAATGAATGTTTCGAGGAATGACGACTCACTATAGGCGACCGCCGCTGTCGCAATAGCGAAAAAAAACGAAAGACTGTAGAGTGTGCGAAGTTTTCGAAGGTTGAAGTGTTCAGCGTGCGGCATTGTGAGAAAATTTATGTGGCAACACCGAGTGTTTTTTGGACACAACACTCGGTGTTATCGCATCTCCTTCTGTAATCGTTTTATAAATGTTGATAGCGCCATCTGCTGGATATCCTTTTCATTGCGCACACGCACGGAAAGTTTTTTGAGCGACTTTTCTTTATCGCCAATAACGATCATATATGGCACTCGTTGCTTCTCTGCTTTACGAATTTTGTAACCCACGGTATCGCGCGAGCCATCAACAGAAACACGAAATCCTTCTTCTGTCAGTTTCGCATCAAGCTTCTCCGCCGCTTTCATGTGATCGTCAGAGACAGGAATAAGTGCAACCTGCACCGGGGCGAGCCATGTGGGGAATGCGCCGGCGGTGTGTTCGATAAGGATAGACAAAAAGCGTTCAATGGAACCCATAATCGCCGCATGAATCATCACGATACGCTCCTTTTCTCCCGCCTCATTCGCGCAAGTAAGATCGAAACGCTCTGGCATATTCAAATCCAGCTGAATCGTGGCAACCTGCCACTCCCGACCAATCGCGTCCTTCGCCATAAAGTCTAATTTTGGACCATAAAATGCAGCCTCACCTACACCGTCAATCCACTCAATCTTTTTTTCCGTAACGATTTCACGAAGAACGCCTTCAGCGATTTCCCATTTTTTAGCATCACCAAGATATTTTTCCGGATGCTTCGGATCATGCAGCGAAAGTCGCACACGAAGACTAAACCCAAACGCAGGATAAAATTCATGAATGATATCCCAAATCTTGAGTGCTTCCTCCTTTGCTTGCGACATTCGACAAAATACGTGTGCATCATCCTGCGAGAAAGCGCGGGTACGGGAAAGACCGGCAAGCTCGCCAGTTTGTTCATCGCGATAACAGGTGGTGGTATTTGCATAACGCTGTGGTAAATCACGATAACTCCACGCACGTCGAGCATAGATCTGTGTATGGTGCGGACAGTTCATCGGCTTCATCGCAAACTCATGCCCCTCACGCGTGGTAATCCGAAAAAGCTCATTTTTGAACTTATCCCAATGTCCGCTTTTTTCGTACAAAGCCTTTTTGGTAATATGGGGAATCTCCACCCGCATATACCCACGCTTCTTTCGTAACTGCCAAACAAAGTCATCAAGGATATTTCGAAGAAGTGTTCCCTGTGGCGTCCAAAGCGGAAGCCCTGGACCAACAAGTTCAGAAAATGTAAAGAGATCAAGTGCGGGACCAAGAATCTTATGGTCGCGCCGCGTCGCCTCTGCAAGCATGGTCACGTGGTCATCCAATTCTTTTTGTGTAGCGAAGGCGATGCCATACACGCGTTGCATCTGCGGATTCTTTTCGTTGCCGCGCCAGTACGCACCTGCAACACGCATCAGTTTAAAAACACCAAGCGCGCTTGTGTCTTCGACGTGCGGCCCGCGGCACAGATCAACAAACTTTTTCCCCGTCCAATACACCGACGTATGTGTCGGCTTCTCGATACTTGCCCCGTTAGAAGCATCGCTTCTAACGTGGTTGAACTCTTGCGCTTCTTCCGGACGAACGGCGGTTGTTCCTTTTGTTTTCAAGTCACGCAGCAGCTCAATTTTATACGGCTGTTTCTTTTCCTCAAAAAAAACAATTGCCGCATCAATCGGCATTTCTTCACGCACAAATTTTTCTTTGCGTGCGATGATCGCGCGCATTTGCTTTTCTATTTTCTGAAAATGCTGCTCGGTTAAGCGCGTTGGCAAATCGAGATCGTAATAAAAGCCGTTCTCAATCACCGGACCTACGCCCAGTTTCGTTTGCGGCCATAATTCCTGTACCGCTGCAGCAAGAAGATGCGCCGTCGAATGACGGATAATTTCAATGGGATGAGACATATTATTGTTCGTTGATTTCCACGCGTATATGGTCGGGCAACCGTGGAAGACGTTGCACAAAGAAGGGCGTCAATTGCACACGAACATCGGAAACACCGCCATGACTCCGAAGAAGCGTCTTTACTTCTTCCGGCGTACGACCGATAAATCGCGATTGTTCGAACGCGGGACTGGTGGCGCGGACCAATGTCTTTCCCTCTGCCTTCACAAGCAGACGTGCCGTGCCCGCGACATCATCAAACGCCGAAACACTCGTTATAATATCACTCAAAGGAATCGGCAGAAGACGCTGATCATCCGGAATGGTTGTTTTCAATTGCGTTGTCACCCATTCATGAAGCGCTTTACCGGAAACCACGACTCCGCGCGCACGCACGGTTACAGAAAGAGAAAATTGCGCTGCCGTTGATCCGAGCTTTCCATCGAGCGCACTCGCAATGGGATCAACCGTGAGCAGAACGATCGGTTCAACCGGCACATCGCTGGCGCTCACTTCCCCGGCGGAGCCGGGTCCGGCTTCGCCGGATTCTTCGCTCCGTATCGCATCTTCAATCGTTTTGACAAGCGTGGCGCGCGCAGCATCCACATCGCTTGCGGTAAGACGCTGCACGGAGCGTCGCCCGCCGGTCATGGTCACTTCAGTAACACCGTAGATTTTATCTTGCAATTCCGTATGCAACCCAGGAATAATCCATTTGGTTGCAGCAACATCGCCGCTCACTCCTGCACTATCGGCAACAAGCGTTCCTTCCACCTTTCCACGCGCCGGAGCAACGACCGTTTTTTCAAGACGGAAAAGAATTTTTTCCGGAGTCAAAAATCGTGTTGTCGCAATAAGCGTCTGCGCACTCCCTGTCGTATTTACAATCGATACCTTGCCGCTTGCTTTCGCATCCTCCTCCTTTAATACTGATGTGGTAAACGTATCTTTTTTCGTCACTTCACGTTGAAAAACTTTCCCGGGAAGCGCGGTGGATCCTGCGGTTGGCTCACGAACAACAGAAAGGGCGGACGTCAACGGAAATGTTTGTATGCGTGGAGTGATAACGATCGTTGCGCGCGTAATCGAAAAATACACAATAAGTCCAATCAACAAAAGCGTAAGAGCGGAAAAGCTCACCGCAATGTTGCGATAGAGAGGAAGTGATGGGGTCTTTTTTCGTGCCATATTCATGAAGAAAAATTATTCTTTTATTGTATCACACACTCTAAAAAGTTCAAAATTCAACCGTATGCGCACCGAGAAGACTTTCAATGGAGCGTCGAATATCATCGTTCATAGCAACGGAAATATCTGTTTCCAATGCCTCGCCATCGGGTGTTACAAAGCGCACTGCATGGGGTCCGGGTGACTCGCGAAGAAGATCCTGTAATGCTCCGATCGTCTCGCGTGATGTTTTTGCAGTCAGACGAATGACAACAAACTTCGCATGCGTTCCGCCAGCGCTGGATGCACTCCCCGCATTATCAGCAGTAAGCAACGTCGCCTTCTCGCAAAGCAACTTCATCTCACCATCTTTCGTTGAAACACGCCCTTGGATAACAACCGGCGCCTGATCTGTCCAAACACTTTTTGTATTTTCAAGTATTTTTGGGAAGACGATCACCTCCACTTTTCCGCGAGCGTCATCCAACGTCACAAACGCCATCATATCCCCCTTCTTCGTTAAAATGCGTTTCACCGAATTCACGATCCCTCCCACTTGTACGAGTGATTCTTCCATGTCGCTCGTGATATCAGAAAGCGGCGTTATGCGCTCACCGAGAGTAACGCGCCATGCATCCCATGGATGCTCCGTCACATAGAGCCCCAGAAGTTCTTTCTCCCACGTAAGGCGCATTGCCTTTGTATCCTCTCCTCTCTCTTTCTTTAAATGCAGTGAAGGTGTTACCGCTCCCCCAAAAAGATTCCCCTGCTTCGTTGCGGTTTCCGCCATTCCGCGACGCGCGAATGAAAGAAGCGTCTCGATATTCGCAAGCAACATTGATCGTTCACCAAACCGATCAAGCGCTCCGCATTTTACAAGACTCTCTAAAGGCTTTTTATTGACGCTCTCCGGTGGAAGGCGCTTCAAAAAATCCTCAACGTCACGAAAGGCTCCCCGCGCTTTTCGTTCTGCGATAATCCCCGCGACCACCCCTTCACCAACATTTTTTATCGCGACAAGACCAAAGCGGATTACTGGCTGCTTCTCAACGAATACCGCGGTAAAATGCTCCATACTTTCATTGATATCCGGCGGCAACACTTCAATACCCAAAATGCGCGCGTCATCAACAAGAAACGCAATACGATCCACATCTCCTTCTTCCGCGGTTAAAATCGCGCTCATGAACGCATGAAGAAAGTTCGCCTTCAGGTATGCGGTTTGGTAAGCGATGAGTGCGTAACAGGCGGCATGACTGCGGTTGAATCCATACCCCGCGAACGGCTCAATAAATTCAAAAATTTTCGATGCGAGTTTTTCGTCAATGCCATTGGCGACGGATCCGGAAACAAATTTCTTTTTCTGTTCACGCAAAAGTTTCGAAATTTTCTTTCCCACCGCTTTGCGAAGAATATCCGCTTCTCCAAGCGTGAAGCCGGCGAGATCGCGCGCGATCTGCAACACCTGTTCTTGATACACGGCGATGCCATACGTCTTTGCCAAAATCGGCTCCAGTTTCGGATGCAAATATTTTACCGTTTTCAGTCCGTGCTTGCCCGCGATGTAGTCAGGAATGAGCTCCATCGGACCCGGACGGTAGAGCGACACCATTGCGATAATATCTTCAATCGAAGATGGCTCAAGCTGCTTTAAATAACGACGCATGCCTGCAGATTCAAGCTGAAAGACACCTGTCGTATTCCCTGCCTTCAAAAGTCGAAAAGTTTTTTCGTCATCCAGCGGAATCGCATCAATATCGATTACGGTACCCGTCATCGCTTTCACAACGGCAAGCGTCCGCTCGATGATCGTAAGATTTTTGAGACCCAAAAAATCCATCTTGAGAAGTCCAAGAGCCTCAATCGGATGCAAAGAATATTGCGAGATGATGGTTTGATCAGACGAGCTTGCGTACTGTACCGGCACATAAAACATAAGCGGCTCTTTCGTGATGACAACGCCGCACGCATGCGTTGACGTATGTCGGGCAACACCTTCAAGACGCTTCGCAATGTCAATCAATCGTTGCCCTTGCGGATCACGTGTCGCGATTTCTTTCAACTCGGCAATAGCAGTCTCCGCTTCTTGAAGCGTCATCTGGGGAGGAATAAGCTTCGCAAGCTTATCGCACATCGCATAGGGAACATCCAGCACACGACCGACATCGCGCACCACGGCGCGCGCCGCCATGGTTCCAAACGTGACAATCTGCGCCACATGATCTTTCCCATATTTTTCTTCCACATAACGAAGCACTTCATCGCGTCGCGTATCCGCAAAATCAAGATCGATATCCGGCATCGCGATACGTTCGGGATTTAAAAAACGTTCGAACACCAATTCATATGCAATCGGATCAATGTTCGTGATATTCGTCAGATACGACACAATGGATCCTGCAGCACTTCCACGACCCGGCCCCACAATGATGTGCTGTTGTTTCGCCCAGTTCACGAAATCTTGCACAATAAGAAAGTATGACGCAAAACCGGTTTTAATGATGACGCCCAGTTCGTAGTCGAGGCGATCTTTTACCTGAATCATGAATCGTGAATCATGAATCATGGGATACCGTTTTGGAATACCTATTTCACAAAGCTCGCGCAGATAGCCGTCGGGTGTTTTCCCTTTCGGCACATCGAAATGCGGCAAGGTTACTTTTCCAAGTTCGATGGTGCAATTGATCTTGTCTGCGATTTTTACGGTATTTTCAAGCGCAGCGCGCGGATACTCTTTCATCGCATCTTTCATGGCGTCCGGTGAACGGAACGAAAAGTCTTGCCCCAACATCGAAAGACGTTTCGTGTCTTCTTTTTTTGATTTTGTTTGCAAACACAATAGAACATCCTGCGCTTCCGCATCGCTCGTATCCAAGTAGTGGCAATCTTGCGTTGCGACCAATGGAACATCCAACGTTTCGGAAAGTGAAACCAGCCCTGTATTGACAAGCAACTGTTCCGGCAATGTGTTCGGCTGGATTTCCAAATAATAATCGTCACCAAAAAGTTTTTTGTATTTACGAATACACTCCTCCGCTGCCTTCCAATCTTTACGTTTAAGTGCATGCGCGACTTCGCCATTCAAACAGCCGGAAAGAATAATAAGACCCTCATGATGCTCTTGTAAAAGCTCCCAATCGATGCGCGGCTTATAATAAAATCCTTCAAGGTGCGCTTTACTCGTGAGCGCGAGAAGATTTTTGTAGCCCTTTTCGTTTTTTGCGAGCACGGTGAGATGATAATAACGCTCATCATCCGCCGTTGCTTTCTTTTCCAAGCGACTTTTCGGCGCAACGTACATCTCTTCGCCGATGATGGGTTTAATCCCCTCGCGCACACACGCCTCGTAAAATTCAATCGTGCCATACATGGAGCCGTGGTCAGTAAGCGCGACGGCGGGCATTTTGTATTCTTTGGCACGTTTCACCAGCTCGTCGATCTTCGGCAGACCGTCGAGCAACGAGTAATGACTATGCACATGAAGGTGAACGAAGCTCATAAAAGGGTAACTATGCGCGGAGAGCAGCGGAGTCGGCCCGCTTCCGTTGTAAGGCGGAACAAATAGGTATCAACTATTGTCCAGCACCGGCTGGAGATACTCTCCTAAAGCTCATCTGCGCGTGATGAGTATATCAAATTTTTCCGTTGAAACAAAAACAGCTCTTTTGCAAGAGCTATTTTTGTATTCCGCTTTGAACGGATGCGGTTCAATAGTTGATACCCAATATCAAGATAATCTATATCTTATGATGTGTCAAGAGGCAAGTTATAAAAAAACGCCTAGGGAGTCCGTGTGCGGAAACCCGAGGCGTGAGGAAAAAACAATGTCACTCAAATGATGCCGAGTGACTCTATTGCGCTTTCATGAATCGGCGAAGAAAGAGTTTGTAACTGATGCCATAGACGAAGAACGCTGCCGCGAGCCCCGCAAGCGGAAATCCGCACAAGATGACGGGCGCATATGCGGCGTTCACGCCTCCATTCGCGTCGCCGAATACTTTCGTTATGGCATAA
>JAUSHC010000042.1 GCA_030648795.1 bacterium
TATGGCATCACTTCATCCGCTTATTGAGGCAAAAAAGAATGAGTTCGTATCTATTGTTGACCACTATAGAAAAGAAGTAGCGACACTTCGTACGGGACGCGCAACACCAGCACTTGTTGAACACGTGATGGTCGAGGCATATGGAGTAAAAACACCATTAGCGCAACTTGCTTCATTATCAGTTCCTGATCCAAAGACGCTCATTATTCAACCATGGGATAAAAATCTTCTTAAAGATATTGAACGAGGAATCAGCGCAAGTAATCTTGGCCTCTCTCCAGTAGTTGACGGTGATCGCGTGCGTTTGACACTACCCCCAATGACAGAAGAAACGCGAAAACAATTAGTAAAAGTGTTGAAAGAAAAGTTGGAGACAAGTCGCATGACGCTCCGTCGTTTGCGCGATACTGTGCGTGATACGATCGTTGTAAAAGAGAAAGAAAAGGCCATGAGTGAAGACGATCGTTATCGAGCGCAACGGGAACTGGACGAGTACACCCACGGCGTACAAGCACAACTCGAACAATCGGCCGAACAAAAAGAAAACGAAATCATGACAATATAGCGCTATGACGGTACTTATTTTTCTCATTGTTTTCAGTGTTTTAGTTTTCGTTCATGAGTTTGGACATTTTATTACTGCAAAAAAACAAGGAATCACGGTAGAAGAATTTGGCTTCGGTTTTCCGCCTCGCCTTCTGTCAAAAATATGGAGAGGAACGCGGTATTCTCTAAACGCCATCCCTCTTGGTGGCTTTGTCCGTATAAAAGGGGAAGAGGGGGAAGAAGCAGGCGCTCCAGACAGTTTTTCAGGAAAACCCATTTGGCAACGAGCAATTGTTATTGTGGCGGGAGTTTTTATGAACGTCCTTCTTGGATGGGCGTTATTGACTGGAGGGTTTATCGTCGGTATGCCCTCAATCGTTGACGATACGATTCCATCACAGTATGTGCGTGATCGCGTGTTAATTATCCGTTCTTTATTGCCAAACGCTCCTGTCGAAACTACTGATTTTCGTGTTGATGATGTGCTCACGAATGTTGAAGGAAAAACCATTAAGAGCGTGCGTGATTTACAAGAAGCACTCGCGGATCGTGATGGAAAAGAAACGAGCATTACCGTAGAGCGCGATCATGAAGCGATTACACGTACGGTGACCCCTCGGTATATTCCCGAAGCAAAGCGCGTTGGTAT
Source organism: bacterium (assembly GCA_030648795.1). Lineage (GTDB taxonomy): Bacteria > Patescibacteriota > Patescibacteriia > JACQSD01 > JACQSD01 > JAUSHC01. The sequence continues at coordinate 1,196 of JAUSHC010000042.1, forward strand.
TGGCATTGGCTTGGACGAAGTTGGTATTGTCCGATATCCTTTTTTTACGGCACTGCAAAAAGGAGTAACGGCGACCGGATTCATTCTCAAGGAGATCGTCGTTTCTTTCGCAAATCTTATTCGTGAAATTGTCGTAACGAGAAAAGTGAGCGCTGATCTTTCTGGACCCATCGGTATTGCGGTGCTCACCGGACAAGTTGCTCGTCGTGGCATTGCGCATCTTTTTCAATTCACGGCACTGCTCTCATTGAATCTTGCCGTATTAAACATTTTACCAATCCCCGCACTTGATGGAGGAAGATTGTTATTTCTTGCAATCGAAAAGATTCGTCGTCGTGCGTTTAAAAAAACAACAGAAAATCGCATCAATAAAATCAGCTTTATTCTCTTGCTTCTTTTAGTATTTCTGGTAACCTATAGGGACGTTGTAAAATTTTTTTCGTTATGAAGCAATCGCATCTTTTTACAAGAACTGTGCGAGAAGCGCCAAAGGATGAGGCGTCGGCGAATGCACAACTCCTTATTCGTGCCGGATTCATTGATAAACTCATTGCTGGTGTGTATAGCTATTTACCACTAGGACTTCGCGTACTCAAGAATATCGAACGAATCATTCGTGAAGAAATCAATGCGGTCGGCGGGCAGGAAGTACTCATGCCAACATTACACCCGACAGAAAATTATCAAAAAACGGGACGCCAATCGATTGATGTGCTTTTCCAGACAGAATTAAAAAATGGCACAAAACTCTTTCTTGGACAAAGTCATGAAGAAATTGTTGTGCCCTTGGTGCAACGATTCGTTCAATCGTATAAAGATCTGCCTGTTGCTGTCTATCAGATCCAAACAAAATTTCGAAATGAGCTTCGCGCAAAATCGGGAATTTTTCGCGGTCGTGAATTTCTCATGAAAGATCTCTACTCATTTCATGCGAATCAAAAAGATTTTGACGCGTATTACGAAACCTTGAAACAGGCGTATGTCAAAATTTTTACGCGATGTGGTATCGGTGATGCCACGTTCGTTACGCACGCGTCGGGCGGTACATTTTCAAAATATTCCCACGAATTTCAAACGGTTACGGACGCGGGTGAAGACACGATTTATCTTTGTCGAAAATGTCGCATCGCGGTGAATAGGGAAATTCGTCCGGAGACTCCCGCATGTCCGCAGTGCGGAGGAATAGATGCCGAAGAAAAAAAATCAATCGAGGTCGGTAATATTTTTCCATTAAAGACAAAATTTTCTGATGCGTTCGGTCTTAAGTTCAAAGACGCAGAAGGGAATGCGTGTCCCATCATTATGGGGTGCTACGGCATTGGGCTGGGGCGCCTTATGGGTACGATTGCGGAAATATCACACGATGAGCAGGGGATTATCTGGCCGGAATCCGTTGCTCCGTTTACCGTGCACCTTTTGACTGCGGGAAAAGCGTCAGAATCACTCATACAAAAAGCTGACGATCTGTATGCAACGCTACAAAAAAATGGTATCGATGTTTTATACGATAATCGGTATGATACGCAGGCAGGCGCAAAATTTGCTGACGCGGATCTCATTGGTATTCCATGGCGAATAGTCATTTCGGAAAAAACGATCGAGAAGAACGGCGTCGAAATAAAAAAAAGAAACAATGGGACAACAACGATTCTTTCCATAAAAGAAGCAATAACGTCGATAAAAGAAAGATAAGCCATGCTTGCGCAACTCTTTGCACGATTCTCAAAAGATTTGGGTGTTGATCTCGGCACGTCGCATACGCACATCTATGTGCAGAATCGCGGCGTGGTGATTAACGAACCTTCCATTGTCGCGGTGAATACGCGAACGGATCGTATTGTCGCGGTTGGAAAAGAAGCGGAGAAAATGATCGGAAAGACGCCACCGCATATTCAAATTTCCCAGCCGCTTGCCCGCGGAGTTATTTCCGATTTTGAAATAACGGAAAAAATGTTGAAGCACTTTATTGAGAGAGTGCATGAAGGATCATTCAGTATTCTTACTCGACCACGCGTTGTTATTGGTATACCTCTTGATATTACGGAAGTGGAACGAAAAGCGGTAGAGGATGCGATGCGGTCCGCAGGAGCGCGCGAGGTGCATCTGGTTGAAAAAATTATGGCAACAGCGGTTGGCGCTCGTCTTCCCATTAAAGAAGCAACCGGAACAATGATCGTGGATCTTGGCGCCGGAACGACAGAAATTGCTGTTCTTTCTCTTGATGGCGTTGTGACATGGAAATCATTGCAAACAGCGGGAAATGAGTTGACGCAAAATATTATTCAGTACGTACGTGATCATTTTAATTTGTTGCTTGGAGAGAAAATGGCTGAAGATATTAAAAAGAAACTCGGCACGACGCAGCCCAGCGTTGAGATTATGGAAATGAAGGTGCGCGGTCGTGATTTATTGAACGGTTTGCCTCGCGAGATGACCTTAAACGAAGTGCAGATACGTGATGCGATGAATCGATCAATCCGCTTGATTACGGAAGATATCAAATCAGTACTTGAAGTGACTCCCCCTGAATTGGTTGCGGATATTTTTGAGCGTGGCATGGTGTTAACGGGTGGGGGATCATTGTTGCGTGGCATTGATAAAACCATTGCAGAAGTGACGCAAATTCCGGTGCGCATCGCGGATGATCCGACGACATGCGTTGTGCGCGGTGCAGGAATCATTCTTGAACACCTCGACGATTATCGCGATATTATTATTGCTCCGACACAAGAAATAGATAAAAACTTTCGATGAAGTTTTTTCGTCGTCCAGGATTTATCGCCGCAAGCGCACTTCTCGTGCTGCTTGTTTTGTTGTATGCGGACGCTCCACTTAATATTCCTGTTGCATGGTTTACTCGAATGTTTATTGCGCCGGTTGCTGATTTTCTATCGTCACCGGTATCCGATCTCGCGAAAGAAAACAACGAATTACGCTCTGCGTTGCAATCGTTGGTGGGTGATCGTGTGCTCGAAAACCAAACAGCACGTGAAAAAAATGACCGCACAACAATTACTGATTGGGCAGCTGCCCGCTTCCTACCATCACCCATTATTGCAACGGCACTTACAAGCATTCATGAAGGAAATAATAATTTTTTTCTTCTTGATCGAGGGAAAAGAGATGGTGTTACTCCGTATGCGGCGGTGGTGAGCGGGAAAGGAGTTCTTGTCGGACGTATTGCAAAAGTACAGTCCGCGTTGTCATTCCTTCGACCGCTTACCGGTCGTGGCGAACGTTTTTCTGTCGCGAAGGAAGGAGATCCCGCAGTGCTTGGCATTGCGGAAGGGGAGGGAATGGCTGACACATTATCGATTTCATTTGTTCCGCGTACGGTTACGATACAAAACAATGATATCATCGTTACGTCAGGGCTTGACAATGGAGTTCCCGCGGGACTCCCTCTTGGCGTGATCGTCGATGTTATTGCTTCAGAAAATAGTCCTTGGCAGCAGGTGACAATACGACCATTTATTTCCCCGTCCCTTGTTCGTCTCGTTGGCATTCTTATTTTTTCTGTCGATAGCGAGTAATCGTATATGGTGAGTCGCATTCTTTTTCTTTCCTTCTTTTGCATTTTTTCCCTTACGATTGTTTTTCTGCACCATTTTGCGGGAATTTTTTTGGGAGTGGATCGCTTGAGTGTATTCATCATTGTTGTGCTGTTTGTCAATATTCTTTTTCGGTACACATGGGCACTCGCACTTGGCGTTGCTGTAGGATTTTTTCTTGATCAACTATCATTCGTCCCGGCGCATTGGAGTATTGCAGCAGTACTTACTCTCTGCGTCACCAATTTTCTTTTTATTCATTTTTTTACGAATCGATCGCTTTGGACATTACTTATTCTTGGTGGCGTTGGTACGACAATTGCGTTTATTATCAATAGAATTTTTATACAGTCATTTTCGCTTTTTCTCTCTTCACTTGGCGTACAACTGTTGATTCATACGTTTCTTTTCATTGTGCTTTTTTACTTCGTTAATGTGTTCACTTCGCGATTGAAACCCTATATCATCGTCCGCACCTCTGTGTAATCGATTATTATGCGTTTTCATTTTGATTCACCGCTTGAAGGAGAAATAGTGCATCATCCGGATCGCGTACGATGGACTGAAGAAAGTTTTCTTGATGTTCCCGGAACAGATGAGAATGGTCCTTCTCGTTTTCTTGGCGTTTTTCAGAGTGGTCGGCGAATGCAGTTTTTTCTTATTTGCATTGTTGCAGTCATCGTGCTTTTTTCCGGACGTATTTTTTACTTGCAAATCATTCAAGGAAATTATTTTGCAGCGCTCGCGGAGGGAAATCGCATTCGCATCGTCACGGAGCGCGCGACACGTGGTATTATTGTTGACGCGAAGCAGCGTCCGCTTGTTTCGAATGCACCGGAGTTCATTGTCACACTCACTCCTTTTGAGCTTCCACAAAACATTGTTTTGCGACAGGCGATCATTACACGCGTTGCGTCACTCCTGCGCGAATCACCCCTTGCTATTATAGAAGGAATAAGCGCATTGTCACAAAATCCGCAGACACGACGTCAGGCTCTCCCATTCCGCGACCAAATTATCTACGAAGATGCTGTGCGTTTTATGGTGGAAGAGGATCGCCTTCCCGGTTTTCATGTCGTACTTCGAGAAAAGCGTGACTATCCAGCAACATACACAGGAGATACGGAAGTTTATCCTATGCCGGAATCGATTGGGCATGTCATTGGATATCTTGGAAAAATTAATGGAGACGAACTACCCGCGCGACAACAACAAGGATATCTTGCATCCGATCTTGTTGGAAAAGACGGCATCGAACGTTTTTATGAAACCGTGTTACATGGTAAACATGGAAAACGTTTTATTGAGATCGATGCGTTAGGAAACGAAAAAGTACTTGTACGCCGCGAAGAACCGGAAATGGGGAAGCGTCTTATCCTTTCTCTTGATCTTGATTTGCAGAGGGTACTGGAGGATTCGCTGCAGCATCAAATTGACTCGCTTCCAAAAAGAGATCGAAAGGGTGCGGCCGCGATTGCAATTGATCCCCGTGACGGCTCTATCCGCGCACTCGTATCATTGCCAGCATATCAACCGAAAACATTTTCAGGAAAACTGACACAAGAGGATAGTACGCGTCTTTTTACCGATCCGTCACAGCCGCTTTTTCCACGCGCAATTTCCGGCGAGTATCCATCGGGGTCAACGATTAAACCGCTTGTTGCCCTTGCCGCGCTTGAAGAAAAAGTGATTACTCCGTCAACAACAGTTCTTTCACAGGGTGGTATTGCAGTCGGGCAATGGTTTTTTCCTGATTGGAAACAAGGTGGGCATGGGTTAACGGATGTGCGAAAAGCGATTGCAGAATCAGTGAATACATTTTTTTATACGATTGGTGGAGGGCATGGATCGATTCAAGGGCTTGGCATTGATCGTCTGACTGCGTGGATGAGAAAATTTCGGCTTGGTGAACGACTTGGCATTGATCTTCCCCATGAAGCGACGGGTTTGGTGCCTACGCCTACGTGGAAAAAAGAAAAGCGTGGGGAGATTTGGTATATTGGTGACACGTATCATGTGTCTATCGGTCAGGGAGATATCATGGTGACACCGCTACAGATCGCGGAAATGACAATGTTCTTTGCGAATGGAGGAACGTTGTGGCAGCCAAAACTTTTGAGCGACAAAGCGCCCTATGCCCTCGTATCAGGAATTGCATCAGCGAATAATATCCAAGTGATACGAGAAGGAATGCGGCGAACGATTACCGCGGGAAGCGCACAACGACTCTCCACACTTCCTGTCGCCGTCGCAGGAAAAACAGGTACTGCCGAATGGTCGACCAAGCGACCGCCGCACGCATGGTTCACAGGATTCGCGCCGTATGACAATCCGGAGCTTGTTGTGACCGTCATGATTGAAGAAGGTGTGGAGGGGAGTAGTACCGCGGTGCCGGTTGCCGCTGAAGCTTTTCGAGAATATTTTAAGGGCAAATAGATATCCACACGAAAAAAACGTAGATGGACTTGACACACTTTCGCATAACAGGTATTCTTTCTTTCATTGTCATTGATATTTTTTAACGAGTTTTGTCTGCTCTCTGTCAGCTGGTGCAGAGCAGGTACAAAACCGTTACCCCGCTCTCTATGCACAAGAAAATATTATCATACGGAAACAATGAACAGTACCGTCTCAACAGGCACACACACCCATCGTTGTGCTTAGAGGGCGGGGTGCTCATTGTTCTAACAACTCGACGAGGGTCTCGTTGAGAACAATGGTATATGGCTTCTTCACCCTCATACGTCACACAGGAAGGATTGCAAAATGTAAAAGAAGAGCTTGATGAATTACGGAATGTACGTCGAAAAGAAATCGCTGAACGCATTGAACGCGCAAAAGAAATGGGTGATCTTTCTGAAAATGCGGAGTACAGCAGCGCTCGCGATGAACAGGCGTTTCTTGAAGGACGCATTCTTGAATTAGAGGATTTACTTCGAAACGCTGTAGTGATTAATCACACGAAAGGTTCTGATTTCGTTGAAGTTGGGTCCGTTGTTACCGTGCAATCCGAAGATGCGCTCACACGGGAATATACAATTGTTGGCTCTAATGAAGCCGCCCCTTTGAAGGGGAAAATATCTCATCAGTCACCACTCGGGGAAGCATTTTTGGGTAAGCGCGTAAATGATGTGGTGGAAGTACACGCGCCGAAGGGTGTAATACGATATACGATTTTGGGGATTGAATAAACAACGTTATTATCCGAGCGAAAGTCGAGGATCTACCTTTAAAAGAATCTATATTAAACACCCAGTGTTGGTTCAACACTGGGTGTTGTTAGTTTTGACGTTTTATTGAAAAACATATAGAATAATTTGCATATGATACAACAACTTGACGAACGAAACGTACGCATTGACCGGCTTTCGGCGATGCGCAAAGACGGCGTAAATCCATATCCAGCGCGGAGCGAACGCACGCATACGGTTGCGGCGGCTCTTGCGGATTTTGACGCACTCGTTAAAAAAGAAACACTCGTTGCGCTTGTCGGGCGCTTGCCGACGATTCGCCTGCATGGCGGGTCGTGTTTTGCCAATCTCGAAGACGGCAGTGGCAAGGTGCAGATTTATGTGAAGCAAGATGTCGTGGGCGAACGGGTGTACGCTCGGTGGAACGACTGGGTGAATATGGGGGACTTTGTACAGGTACGCGGCAAATTTTTTACGACCAAGCGGGGTGAGAAAACACTGCTTGTGGAATCGTGGCAGTTGCTCACCAAAGCATTGCAACCGCTTCCCGAAAAATGGCATGGGCTTTCTGATACGGAGATCCGCTATCGTCATCGCGAGCTTGACTTACTCTCCAATCCGGATATTCGTCTACTTTTCGAACGCCGGCAGAAAATTATTGGTGCGATCCGTTCGTTTTTCGTTGAGCGCAATTATCTTGAAGTGGACACGCCAATGCTCCAAACGCTTGCCGGCGGAGCGACCGCACGACCCTTTGTAACGCACCACAATGCCCTAGACATAGACTTGTACCTGCGTGTGGCTCCAGAGCTCTATCTGAAGCGTCTTGTCGTTGGTGGCTTTGAGCGCGTATTTGAGATTGCACGCTGTTTCCGCAATGAAGGTATAGACTACGCGCACAATCCGGAGTTCACACAAGTGGAGGCATACGAAGCGTACGCGGACTACACGGCGTACATGAAACTCGTTGAGGATTTATTGACGCGTGTGGTGGAGGCGGTGCACGGCAAATTGAAAATAGAATTTTCCGCCAAAGGCGGATCCGGCTCCGCCGGAGAGAAACACACGATTGATTTCACTCCGCCGTATCCGCGCATTACGTTTCACGATGCGCTACTTAAAAATGCGAAAATTGATATTGATAAATTTCCTGACGTGGAAAGTTTAGCGAAAGAAGCAAAAAAGACGATCACGTTAGAGAAGCAGTGGGGGAGAGGGAAGATTTTGGACGAGCTGTATAAAGAACACGTACGGACGAAACTCGTCCAGCCGACGTTTGTGATTGACACGCCACTTGATCTTTCGCCACTCGCAAAACGCAAAGAAGACGCACCGAATTACACGGAGCGATTTCAGTTGGTGCTTGGCGGCGGCATTGAGCTTGTGAACGCATTTTCGGAGTTGAATGACCCGCTGGATCAGCGCGAGCGTTTTGAAGAGCAGGAAAAACTGGGCAAGAAAGGCGACGACGAAGCACATCACGTTGACGAGGACTTTCTCTCTGCACTCGAACACGGCATGCCACCAACCGCCGGCCTCGGCCTCGGCATCGACCGTCTCGTCTCGCTTCTAACTAACTCCCACAGCATTAAAGAAGTAATCTTATTCCCAACCCTAAGACCGAAGGAATAGATTCCCCCCTCTTAACTCCACTGTTCCTCCCCTTATATAAGGGGAGGCGAGGAGGGGTTATCGGGGGAGTTATAAAATTGTCATTGCGATCCCGACCGAGGTCGGGAGAAGCAATCTATGATCCGTATGCCTGAATTTAATGAACCCAGTCACAATCCAACAGATGATACAGCGGAACACGTTGAAAGTGTTGAGCAGAAACTATCGCCAGAGGTAATCCAAATGATAATGGATAAGGTCCAGGATATCGATACTCCGGGAATCGCATATCATTCTTTGATGCAAAAAAATGCTACTCCAGACAATGTTTTTCAACATGGTATTCTAGGAACGTTTGACCAAAATAATTATTATCGACACGGAGATGATAACCCTAGTGAAAAGAAATTAAGAAAATTTTCTGGTGATGAAACTGGGCAGGAAATTGCAGATCTATGGAAAAAAGACATGAAGGAGGAGAAAAGGGGAAGAGTTTATGAGATTATTTTTTTTGATGGTAATGGTCGCCATGATAGCCTACTCTTTACTGGGACAAGAAAAGAAGCTCAAGAATATGAGTATCCTTACCCTCTTTGTCTGAAAATCGTTCGTAGGGAAATTATTGAAAGAGGAAAAAGGCCGAGTAATAATGTTATCCATTTTAATATCGTTGGACGAGTAGCGAAAAGTAAACGCCGTGTAGGGGAAACTCAAATCTCCTATTCATACCGATCGAGAATTACTATACTCTTTGATATTACACATTATCGCGAGAATGATATGAAGAGCGGTCTAGGTTTAGAGAATATAGGGGCTGAAATTCCACGTAAAGAATATATTATATCTTCAGTTGGGCAAGGCACTCGCGAACGAGATCCAGATACAGGGAGAATCGATCCTACTCTAACTCACGGATTTCTTCTTGCTCCACGAATAGCCCCGCAACTATTCCGTGGTGTTGTCGTTGATGTTTTTAATTATGAAAAAGGGGATGATCTATTATTATCACGTGTTCAAGGAGTAGTGCAAAGCATGCGAACAGCATTTAAAGATAAGCAAGAACTAATGCTCCCAATTTATCATGTCAATGGCAACCTACTTTGGCCGCAGCAGATGAGTTATGAGGACGTGAAAAAGTTTGTATCTGAAAGAGCAAAAAAAGATGGTGATAAGCAACCTCTATGATCCCGAAAGAAAAAAATTACGCGTTTATTGACGCTCAAAATCTCAATCTTGGGATTCAAAATCTTGGATGGAAACTTGATTATGCTCGTTTTCGAAGATATCTTCGAGAAAAATACAGTATTGAGATTGCCTATCTTTTTATCGGCTATATTTTGGAAAATCAGGACATGTATGATTCGTTACAGAAAGCGGGGTATGTGCTCAAATTCAAACCTGTACTTCCAGATAAAGATGGAAAGCATAAAGGAAATGTTGATGCTGACCTCGTATTACAAGCAGTCATTGATTGTTATGAGAATCATTTTGAAAAAGCGCTTATCGTAAGTAGCGACGGCGATTTCTATAGCTTAGTACGATTTCTTTATAAACAAAATCGGCTCTCATATGTCATGAGTCCGTATATTCGTACCTGTTCAACGCTCTTGAAAAAAACCGCAAAGGAAAAAATCGTTTTTATGGATAATCTACGTGAAAAGCTTGAGTATAAAAAGAAAAGCACCGCCTAAGGACGGAACCTTAAAAGGTGCTTCTCAATGTGGATTCAATGGAAGTATAGACGATGCCTTACACACTGTCAAGCCCCTAAAATTATGAATAAAAAAATTAAACAATCTATTGATGTTATACAGTATTTGAAGAATAAGACATTCAAGCGGGATTACGATGATTATGGTAAACAGATCGTGCGGCTCTCGACTGGAAAGTTATTACAACGGGCAAGTGCAGATTATAAGAAAGGGAAAAATATTTCGCCGGTATTTTCAGATAATAACAAGATGCTTGTATATCTCCACTCCTATAAAAAAGAAAAGGCCCCAGAAGGACGAAACCTTAAGGGGTGATCTTTTCCGTTGGTGATATTTGCAGTATAGCAGGCGTTCGGGGGGTGTCAAGAGTAAATAAAAATAACGATATTATGAAAAAAGTTTTGGTCTTCGGCACATTTGATATTTTGCACCCGGGGCATTTGTATTTTTTGCGCGAGGCGAAAAAGCATGGCGAGCATTTAACCGTTGTGGTAACGCCATCCGCCGTCGTAAAACAGCTCAAGGGCAAAGCGCCCATGTTTGGCGAAGTGCATCGCGTGGCAACCGTGAAACTCATGTCGTTTGTGGATCAAGTGCTTATTGGCGACCGTACGCTTTCCACATTTGAGGTGTTGAAAAAATCAAAGCCCGACGTGATCTGTATTGGTTACGACCAAGAAACGCTCGCAAAATACATCGAGGCGTATTACAAAAAGGTATCCTCAAAAAAATTATCGTTCGACCAGCGTGGAGGACCTACCTTCATCCGCATAAAACCCTACAATCCCAAACAATATAAATCCGGTCGGCTAAAAAAACTCTTAAGTGGCGAGGAAGTCTGCATGCGCTGTAGGATATGAGTATGAAGTTGTTGCTCGCAACAGCGAATCCCGCAAAGGTGAAAGATTTTCGGATTTTACTCGCTGATCTTCCACTTGATCTTGTAACGCCGAATGATGTCGGCATTACCGAATCACCAAAAGAAACCGGAAAGACTTTTGAAGAGAATGCGCGACTCAAAGCCGAGTGGTACATGAAGAAAAGTGGTTTGCCAGCACTTGCGGATGATGGGGGACTCGAAATTGATGCGCTTGGCGGAATGCCCGGCGTTTACTCTCGCCGCTGGCCACTACTCAAAACAGGAGAAGATCGAGAAGCAACGGACGAAGAAATGATCGCCTATACGCTTGAAGCAGTAAAAGGGCTACCGGTAGAAAAACGTGGCGCGCATATGAAAGTCATTCTTGCGCTCGCGACGCTGGATGGAAAAATAATTATTGGCGCTGGAGATCTTGTAGGCTATATCGCCAAGAAAGTTCTTGGAAAACCACAAAAGCAATTCCCGTTTCGCGAAATACTTTTTATTACCGAATGTAATAAGTACTATGGCGAGTTTACAGAAGACGACCATAAACGCTATAATCAACGAGTGGAAGCATTAGAACCCATTAAACAATATTTACAATCCATAATCCATAATTCTTGATTCATGATTCGGTATATATGATCGACATTAAACTCATTCGAGAAAATCCCGACAAGATCCGTGACGCCGCGAAAGCAAAGAATCGCCATGTTGACGTTGCGAAAATCGTGAAGCTGGACGAAAAGCATCGCGCGCTTTTACAAACCGTTGAACAGTATCGAGCTGAAAAAAATACCGTAGGCAAAGAAATTGCATCAACCAAAGACGCAGACAAGAAAAAAGAACTTTTAGCAGCAATGAAAAAAGTGGACGAGAAGCAGGGCGAAATTGAACCGGAAATAAAACAACTGCAAGAGCAAATTGACGCGTTGCTCTACGAACTTCCAAATCCTGCTGCGTCCGACGTGCGCATCGGCAAAGACGACACCGAGAATGAAATTATCAAGAGAGTAGGGGAGCCGACGGAATTTACGTTTACTCCAAAAAATTACATGGAGCTTGCAGCACTCCACGATCTTGTTGACACGGATCGTGCGGCAAAAGTTTCCGGTACGCGTTTTGGTTACCTCAAAAACGAAGCGGCGCTTCTTGAGTTTGCGCTTTTGCAATTCGGCATGGAGACGCTCGTGAAAGAGGGCTTCATCCCCGTGATCCCGCCCGTGATGGTGAAAGCAAAATCCATGCGTGCAATGGGCTACCTTGAACATGGTGGCGAAGATGAGACGTACCACTTCAAAGAAGATGATTTGTATTTCGTCGGCACATCCGAGCAATCCGTTGGCCCCATGCACATGGATGAAGTGTTTGCAGAAAAAGATTTGCCACGTCGGTATGTCGCATTTTCAACCTGCTTCCGTCGTGAAGCCGGAACCTATGGCAAAGACACCAAAGGCATCTTGCGCGTACATCAATTCGATAAAGTGGAAATGCTTACACTCACCAAGCCGGAAGATTCTGACAAAGAGCATGAGTATCTTTTAGCACTTGAAGAGAAACTTATGCAGGCGTTGAAACTCCCATATCACGTCGTGAAAATGTGTACCGGTGATCTTGGTGATCCCGCGGCGCGAAAGTACGACATTGAGGCATGGATTCCGTCGGAAAATAAATACCGAGAGACGCACTCAACATCAAACTGCACCGACTTCCAATCCCGTCGTCTCAACACTAAATTCCGCCGCGACAGTGCCCTGAACCGGAGCGAAGCGACTGGTTTAGGGAGCACGAAGAAGCTTGAATACGTCCACATGCTTAATGGCACGGTCTTCTCCATGAACCGCCCCATCATCGCAATTCTCGAAAACTATCAGCAACCCGACGGCTCCATCCTCATTCCCGAAGTCCTGCAAAAATACATGGGCGGAAAGAAAAAGATCGGAAAATGAAAACTATCGTCTTTCTCCACGGTTGGGGCAAGTCCGGCGAGACGATGCAACCATTTGCATCGTTCTTTCGCGAAAAGGGATATACTACGTATGCCCCTGATTTACCAGGCTTTGGAAGCGCAGAACCGCCAATAAAACCATGGAGCGTTGATGATTATGTCGAGTGGTTAAAACAATATATCCTGAGCTTGTCGAAGGACGATGAAAAAATTATTCTCGTCACGCAATCATTTGGTGGACGCGTCGCAATTAAATTCGCCGTGAAGTACCCACAGTATCTGGAAAAACTTATAATGATGGGTGCACCGGGGATGAAAGAAAGACTTTCCTGGAAACGCTGGCTTTTAAAACTCGCAATTCGTTTTGGCAAATGGTGGTTTATGGGCGTTACGTGGGAAGTGCTATTACCGTGGCCAATCAGAAAATATATTGAACGCAAGCTCTCGCGCTTGGATTATTTCCGTGTGCAGGGCGTTATGCGCGCTACACTTACAAAAGTCGTCAACGAAGATCTGCACTCCTACCTCAAAAAAATTACTATACCAACGCTTCTCGTGTGGGGCGAGCATGACGAGTTTGTTCCATTATATATTGGACAAGCCATGGAAAAGGAAATTTCTGGCGCAAAGCTTGTGGTGATTCCCGACGCAAGGCACGGAATTTATCGTACGCATCCTGCTCTCGTCGCGCAACATGTTTTTAGCTTTCTCAAATGAGCTATAGCATTCTTTCAACAATTTTCTTTATCGCATGGTTTGTGCGTTTTGTGGAGCGCGTACTTTTTCATGTGTATGAGTGGCAACTAAAAGAATATCGCTGGGATCGCTACCGCGCATATCTGAATACCCGACAAGGCGTATGGCAGGTCTTGAATCCGTGGTATTGGCTTGGACCACTGTATTTTTATTGGTTATATTTTTTTGGAGACTGGAGCGATATCACAATGAATGGCGCGATGATTGTGGTTGCGTCTTCGGAAGCATACGTTATTATCTCCGGAATTTTTGTTTTATATACAATCGCGACAAAAGGATTGCGCCGTCCTGATTTGACGGGAAGAGCGGTACTCGTTACGGCACTCTCGCTACTTATCGGGTTGCCAATAGTTATTACACAATTTTCTTACTTCGAAGGTATTATAACGTATCTTCCATTTTTTATTACGACGATATTTACGCCCATTGGATCGCTTATCGTCGCACCAATTTTTGTTGCACTACTTGTTTTTCTTTCTTCATTTCCTGCTAATTATTTCAAACGTCGTACGATAGAAAAAGCAAAAGCGAAAATGGCGTCATTGCCGAACCTCAAAGTCATCGGCATCACCGGCAGTTATGGCAAATCAAGCACGAAAGAATTTCTTGCGACAATTCTCTCTGCGAAATACAAAGTTTGCAAAACACCTGCGAATCGCAATTCAGAAATTGGCGTGGCGCAAACGGTGTTGCGTGAGATAAAATCTGAACACGAAGTCTTTATAGTCGAGATGGGGGCATATCGAAAAGGGGAGATTAAAGCAATTTGTGACATTGTGCATCCGACGATTGGCGTACTTACTGCGGTAAGCGCGCAGCATCTTGCGCTTTTTGGCTCGTTTGAAGAAACAAAAAAAGCAAAATACGAACTCATCGAAGCGCTTCCGGAAAATGGCATTGCTATTTTTAATGTAGACAATCGTGCAACACGTGAACTTGCCGAGCAAACATTGAAGCCAAAAAAACTGTATTCAATAGAACGTCCCGCTAATATTTTTGCAACAGCGATTACCGTACAGCCGGAAAAACTTTCTTTTTCTCTTGTCATTGGAGAAGCAAAACAACATATCGTCGTTCCGTTGCTTGGTGCGCAGGCGGTTTCCAGTCTGCTTGCTGCAATCACCGTGGCACATGCGCTTGGTATGACGCTTGAAGAGATCGCCAATGCGACAAAAGAAATCACGCCACTTGATCACACGTTAAAGCCCTATCACCACACAAGCGGTGCGCTTATCATTGATGACGCGTATAGCGCGAACCCTGATGGTGTACTCGCCGCGTTGAATCACCTGAAACTCATCCCGCGAAAATATAAAGTGCTTGTCATGATGCCGATGATTGAACTGGGGAGCGCCGGAAAAGATGCACATCGAAAAGTGGGGGAGCGCATTGGCGAAGTCTGCGATCTCACAATTTTTACACAAAAGAATTTTTTCGGCATCACCCGTAAGGCAAGCAAACTCCCTGACCAAAAATTTATTTTTCTTTCATCCCCCAAAGCCATCCTCAATGCTCTTACGCCGTACCTGAATGAAAACTCTGTGATCCTTCTCGAAAATCGTATTTCAAACACGGTGCTCAAATCCTTGCTTCAATGAGGGGTTGACAGCAACCGCTTTATAAGCTATACAGTACAGTATCCTTTTTCAGGATCGTAGCGGTCAATGGAGAATCGCTACGTAATATTTTACAAGGGAGGATACGACTGATGCCATCGAGCACAGCCGTAAAGAGTTTGTTCGAGGTTGAGTGCACATCGGTTTCCCGTAGGAGCGGGCAACTGACCTTCAAGCTTCATCAGGATGGATTTCCGGTCGAGACAGCAATGCTCTCAGCCGATGCTCCAGAGAAAACGATCGACGAACTTCTGCGATCGTGGGATCGTCGCTTCTCTGTTGGCAGCCGCGAAGTTCTTTGGAATTTGAAGCAGAGCATTAAACACGCTCAGGCAGGCTACAAACTACCGGAAAGGCAGAGCGCGTAGACGTACGCTCTCTCTGTACCTGTTTTCACACCCCCAACTTCGGTTGGGGCTTTTTTTATACAGGGCTTTATTCATTGCAAAAAATCAAAAAAAAATGTATGCTGAATGCAATAAATACACATAATAACTATGCAAAATACTATGATGCAATTCATGTTCACTAACCCTATACTTATACTCATTGGCGTCGCATGGTCGCTCGCCTGGAAGGGTGTTGCACTCTGGCGTTCTGCGCGTCGCAACGATATGTGGTGGTTTGTCGCACTACTCGTCATTAATACGCTCGGCATTTTGGAAATCGTCTATATTGTTTTTTTTAGCGAGCGACCGAAGCACGACACAAAATAATGAAGCGAATTTTTACTTCACTTTCTCCAAATGTTGAAGCGGAAGATCGTCGATTGGTGTGGCGACTGTTGTGGCGGCCGTGGCGGTGGAAGCGGGGGAGAGCGATTGCACTTTGTGAACAATGGTTTAAAAAATATTTTGATGTGTCACACGCATGGAGCGTGAATAGTGGTCGTTCCGGACTTCTTTTAATTTTGCAAGCATTGGGGATTAAGAACGGTGACGAAGTTTTACTGCAAGCATTCACGTGCAACGCCGTACCGAATCCCGTGCTCTGGGTTAGTGCAGCGCCAATTTATGTTGATATTGATGAAGAGTCGCTCAACATGGATCCCGCCGATTTAGAAAAAAAAATTACGCCACGCGCAAAAGCAATCATCGTTCAGCACACGTTTGGTTATCCAGCAGACATGGATCGTATTCTCGTAATCGCAAAGAAGCATAATCTCGTTGTGATCGAAGACTGCGCGCACGCACTTGGTGCGCGATATACTTCCACCTCGAACCCCACCCAACCTCCCCTTGAAAAGGGGAGGGGTAGACTTATTGGCACGCTTGGTGACGTAGCATTTTTCAGTTTCGGTCGTGATAAAGTAATTTCAAGCGTCTATGGCGGGATGGTCGTATCACAAAATCAAAAAATCACAGAAAACATAGAATCACTTTATCAAAAATTATCATATCCAGGTCTTTACTGGATCAAACAACAACTTTTACACCCAATCGTGATGGAGTTGGTGATACGATGGTACAGCTTCGGAAAATTTCTGCTTGTCGCATTGCAAAAACTCCACCTTCTTTCCCTCGCCGTTCAACCAAAAGAAAAGAAGGGAGGGCGACCTTCATTCTTTCCTCGCCGTCTGCCGAACGCACTCGCCGCGCTTGCATTTAGTCAACTACAACGCCTCGAGCGCTTTAATGAACATCGCCGCCAGATCGCGCAATTCTATCGAGAAAACCTCAGAGGAAGCTACACTCATTTGCAGTCCGAAAACGCGTCAGAAGCCATTTTTTTGCGTTATACGATGCGTCATCCGAACGCCCATGCTATCCTTAAAACAGCCCGAAAACAGGGTCTTTACTTGGGCGACTGGTATACGTCGGTTATTGCCCCCGCCGACACCGATCTCACTGCTATGTGCTACACCCCCGGCTCTTGTCCTCGCGCTGAGCGATTGAGTAGAGAAGTACTCAATCTTCCGACACACATTACCGTATACGAAACAAGCGCACGCCGCATTGCGCAGTTACTCAAGCACGCTGCGAATGAATAGACACGTACGTGCGTACCACGTGTGCACAGAAATTAAATAGGATTCTATGGGATTTTACAAATAACGTAAATATATGAAAGGGAAGATTGTAAGTGCATTTATTGCTTTTATTATTATCACCGGTGCGTACATCGCATATCAAGCGGTCGCGTACTCGAAGTGTAAAGCATATCAGCCAGGACAATGCGAATCAAAGACGTGTAACTTTTCATTTTTTGGTGCTGGTGTGCGATATGAGAAAAATCAGAACTGTTGCGGCAATAAGATGTGTGAATTGTCAGCATCGTACACAGAGACACAGCAATCATGTTCAGCAGACTGTTCTCAGTGTGATGATAAAAATCTATGTACAAAGGACGTTTTGGATTACTCCACCGGCAAATGCACGAGTGACATTATCCCAAATTGCTGTGGTAACCAATTATGCGAATCAGCAAGTGGGTATAAAGAAACGAACACAAGTTGTTCACAAGATTGCCGGGTAGACTGTAACGATGGAAAAGCATGCACAAAAGATGAGCTTGATTACTCAAGCGGACAATGCCGACATGAGATAATTCGTGGATGTTGCGGGAATAATATCTGTGAAGCAGGAGAAAGTCCGCTAACCTGCAAAGAGGATTGTAACGCACAACTGGAAATATCCAACATCGAACTTCGAGTAAACGGTGACGAGCGTCAGAGGTATACTTGGACACCATACCGCGACGGCAACATGTATGCATTCGATGAGCTCTATGCAGATTCAAACGTTGCGGAAATCAGAGCGGATATCCGCAATACTGGAAATACGGCGATTAAAGACTTGTACGCTACCTATGAATGCATGGACGAGGAATACCAGATTTACAGCATTAATATTTGTTGGACTATTCCTAATGAAATGGTAGCGTCAATGTGCGAACATCACTTTACTGGGGCTATGAACGGGCTTGTCTTGAAGGGTGGGGCGGACGAATCTGATATCATTTCACATATGCCGCCGCAGGCTCAGGCGAAGTTCGTATTGTATATTGCACCACTGAGCGACCTTGAGCATTTTCGTGAAACACATGACAAAGACCTCTTCCATCCTCTGACATGTAAGATTAATATCCTAAGCGAGACATCGGGAATCAATGAACGCATCACTGTTAAGAATTATCGCGTTCGACCGGACATTACGAGATTTCGTTAAAATAGGGAAATTATATGCGAAGACCCATGCTATCCTTAAAACAGCTCAAAAACAGGGTCTTTACTTGGGCGACTGGTATACGTCGGTTATTGCGCCGGCTGATACCGATCTTTCCGCGATGCACTACACTCCCGGCTCTTGTCCGCGCGCCGAAAAATTAAGCAAAGAAGTACTAAATCTCCCGACGCATATACGGACGACACAAGGAGATGTAGAGCGAATAGTAGATTTTTTAAATTCGTCATTGCGAGAAGCGTAGCGACGAAGCAATCTCGCAATTATTCAAAAACCAGGGGATTGCCACGCTCCGACCGCGGTCGGAGCTCGCAATGACAACCTTATGCTTGAAATAAAAGAAATTCATGATCAAAAAGTTTGGCACGAATTTGTCCTCGCCTATCCCGAGAAGACGTTTTTGCATTCGTGGCAGTGGGGCGAGTTTAACCGTGCGACAGGAGAAAAAATATTTCGATTTGGCATTTATGAAAACGAGAAATTATTTGGTGTTGCGCTTGTGATAAAAATTATCGCACGGCGCGGGACGTTTTTATTCTGTCCGCACGGGCCGCTTATTGATTGGGACAAGAAAGAGCAATTTTCAACACTGATTGATTATTTAAAAAATCTTGCACAAAAAGAAAACGCTCATTTTATTCGTGTGAGTCCTTTTACAAGGGTGCCCCTTGTAGGAGTAACAAGGGGCACCCTTGTAAAGTTCGGTTTTCGCCCCGCACCCATTCACATGCACGCAGAAACTACGTGGACGCTTGACCTTGCGCCAACCGAAGATCAGCTACTTGCCGCGATGCGGAAAACCACGCGGAATCTTATCCGTCGCGCGGAACGAGATAGTGTTACAGTGGAGATAGGGGATAGTGAGCGCTTAGTGGATATTTTTTATCAGCTCCATTCGCAAACGGTCGAGCGTCAGCGTTTCATTCCATTTTCAAAAAAATATATTACACAAGAAGTAAAAGAATTCTCGCCAAATAACATTCTTGTCGCAATCGCAAAAGTGGGCGAAACGCCGATTGCAGGAGCTATAGTGCCGTTGGATAACGTTGGCGGATATTATCACCACGGCGCATCCGTCCCATCAAAAATTCCTGCGGCATATCTTTTACAGTGGCGCGTTATTCAAGAGTTGAAGAAACGAGGGTTGCGCTACTACAATTTCTGGGGCATTGCACCCACCGACGACCCGAAGCATCCGTGGCACGGCTTAAGCGCATTCAAGCAGGGCTTTGGTGGCTTCCGCACGGACTACATGCACGCGCAAGACCTCCCACTCTCCTGGCGCTATTGGATTAACTACGCTATCGAATCCTTTAGACGATGGAAAAGAGGAGTTTAACTATGACAAACGTTATTATCATCCACGGTACTAGTGGAAGTCCGGAAAGTAACTGGTTTCCGTGGTTGAATACTGAACTTGAAAAATTGGGGTGCAAAGTTTTTATACCGAAATTTCCGACACCAAACGGGCAATCATTGTCCGCGTGGCTTAGTGTTTTTAAAGAGTACGAGCAATATCTCGATGAGAATACGATTGTTATCGGTCACAGTTTAGGATCCGCATTTTTGTTGAGCGTGATTGAAGCGACGCACCAACCGATCAAGCACGCATTTTTTATTTCAGCGTTTCTTGGATTACTTAACGATCCGCGATTCGATGTGCCGAATAAAACATTTACCACGCGATCGTTTGACTGGACGAAAATAAAAAGTAATTGCAAAGGATTTACCGTTATCAATTCCGACAACGATCCGTATGTACCGATAGAAAAGGGAAGGGAATTTGCAGAAAATCTTGGCGTAGAATTAGTCATCTTAAAAAATGCGGGGCATATCAATAAAGATTCTGGGTATACAGACTTCCCTTTGTTGTTGGAGAAAATTAAAAAATTATTCTAATGCCACAATCAATAACATTCAAACAAGCGCAAAAAACCGTTGACGATTGGATCAAAAAATTTGGCGTGCGGTATTTTTCCGAGTTGACGCAACTGGCACAACTTACCGAGGAAGTGGGGGAGCTTGCGCGCATTATTTCACGCACGTACGGCGAGCAAAGTTTCAAAAAATCTGACAAAAAAGAACTTTCCGAAGAACTCGCTGATGTTTTATTTGTTCTTATCTGTCTTGCCAACCAAACCGGTGTTGATCTTACTGAAGCCTTTACGAAAAATATGGCAAAGAAAACAAAACGAGATGCGACACGACATAAAAAGAATAAAAAATTACAATGAACGAAATCAATAAATTTCGGATATTCAACAAGTTAAAGTCGATTTATCGGATTAACTCTGTCGAAGATCGCAAAGAAAGTACCGCCGAGCATACGTGGAGTTGCCTTATGCTTGCAGATTTTTTTCTTTCGGAGATGAAGGATAAAAAAATTGATCGACTGAAAGTATATGAACTCCTCATGTACCACGATATTGTCGAGATCGAAGCAGGGGACACTCCGTTGCATCCCGACAATACTTCAACAGACAAAAGAGAACGCGAAAGCAAGGCGCTCGCGACGCTTCAAAAACAAATTCCGACTGTATTGAGCGAAAAATTTGGGCGATTATTTAATGAATTTGAAGCAATGCAAACGATTGAAGCGCGCTTTGCAAAGGCAGTCGATGCGCTTGATGCAGAGATTCATGAATTAAACTATAAAAAAGATTGGAAAGGATGGACAGCAGATTTTCTTGTTGCAAAAAAATCGAAGCTGTTTCATGAATTTCCGAAAATGAAAAAAGTTTTTGAGTCGGTATTGAAATATTTGATTGAGAATAATTACTTCAATCAATCATGAAAAAAGATTACGCACCGGAATCCGGCGAAGAATCCCTTGGCGTTTCGCGTGAATCGCATGACTATTATGCTGCGCACGCACGTCAATGGCGCAACCGCGTGGGGCTTTGCGTGCTTGTCGTGGTTTTACTCTTTTGGGCGTATACACTTTTTGTAACACCATTTTTTACCATACAATCCGTAACGATTTTGGGGCTCAACAAGATTCAACAGGAAGAAATGCAGGATCGTATTGCCGAATTTTTAGAAAAAAAACAATGGGGAGTTCTTCAGCAGGGGAATATTTTTCTTCTTCGAATAAACAATCTTGTTTCGTATTTTAAAAATGACGTCCGCATCGCAACCATGCGCGTGCAAAAAAATTATGAAGAACGATCGCTCGTCGTTACTGTTGAAGAGCGAGTTCCCATTTATATTGTATCGCTTCCCGATCGAGCGTTTGCGATCGACAAAGAGGGGATGGCGCTTATTCCTTTGAGTGTTCCTGTTCCGCAAGGCACGTTGCCGATTATTCTTGATAAGCGCGAGCGTTCGGCAACACTTGGTACAAAAGTTATCGCTGATACGGAAATTATTTTTTTTAATACACTCAACAACGAACTTGCGCGCATTGCGCCGTTTACAAGCATTATAATAGGGGAGCCGTCGCCGGAAGCGGTAACATTTTCTGTACAGGAAGGATGGGCGCTTTACCTTAATCTTACGGATGATCCTAAAGCGCAGTTTGAACGTCTGCGCGTGCTCCTTACATTAAAAATAAAACCGGAAAAAAGAAAAAAATTGCAGTACATTGACTTACGGTTCGGCGAACGGGTATATTACAAGTAACGGCTCTTTTGGAGGAATCCACGATGATTGGAGATCCATTAACAGTTTGTTTCGAGGACATCCCTACAGGAGAGCGGATGCGTCTCGCAATCTTAAAGGGGACTCCGGAACCATCCTCCACTGACAGCGTGTTTGATGCGATCAAAAAAAATCTTCTCCCCAAGCCCCAGCGCGTCATCATCACGTTACAAAGGCTCGCGAGGGTAAATGAGCAATTTGGTCAGAAGCTCGAACGCTGTTGTTGGTGGGTCAGAGATGAGCTCGGAAAAGAAGTACGCCTTGTTGCGTCAGATACGCAAAAGGATCAGCTCGGCAAAGATTTCAGTATTCCGGTCTTTGCCTCGACGAACGACGCATTTTGGTCTTTCAGTGGGTGCACGCCCGAGGATAGGAAAAGGGCTGAAGATGCGTTCGAAGGTCTTAGGCAAGTCTTACAGCCGACCGTAAGACAGATCGAAAAAGAAACGGGGAAGCCCATTGGTCAATGGCTCCAAGAAGAGCGCGATAAAAATCGAGTCGAAGAGGAGGGAGACGAGGAATGAAAAAGCCAATTCCATTAGACGTCGCTCGTCGCGGTGATCCCGCGGAAGTTCGCGCCTGGATGGGACTCACGGATGGGAAGAACATTCCAGAAAACGAACTTCCCAAACCGCTCAAGGCATTGCCACAGTCCAAGGAGGTTCGTTCACATAAACAACGAAAGGAGGGGAGTACGGTGAACGAGGAATTACTAGAAGTAATTTGGAAAGGACCCTATGCACTCAAGAGCTGTAGTGTCCGGGGCGATTCAGATTCTGCGCAACGCGCAGATGAAGACGTGATTCTTACTTTTCGCCATCGTTCGTGGCTTGAAACGAGATTTCAGGTGGCGAGATGAGTTAAAGACACTTCTTAATTTTGTTTTCCCGATGGTGCAACACCCATCGGGATTTTTTTTATATGCTATATGTTTTGCGTTACACGATACAGATGAGGGGACTACTGTGGAAATCTTATTTGACCAGTATTATCTGAAAATGTAATAATGGGTATAACGTCGCATAATATAGGTTAATCGACGCATTATACCTATATAACTAAATGCGTCGATTAACCTAGCGCAGATTATGCAACGTTTATAAAACATCGCATGAATCTGCGCGACTATCTCTTTATTATGAATCAATCGAACATACCACTCATTAAGCATATTCCCGACTTCTTGGACTATTGTGATGTCATAAAAGGTTTAGCATCAAAAAGTATTGAGAACTATGATCGTTTCTTGGCGCAATTTGTTACGTGGATCAAAAAAGAAAATTTAGACGCTCTAAAGCCCCACGAGCTCACGAATGATCATATCTATCGTTATCGGATCTACTTGTCACGTCAACGCAGTAAAAAAGACGGCGAAGGCTTAAAAAAGAACACGCAGAACTATTATCTTATCGCATTACGCGCGCTGCTCATTTATTTCACTAAAAAGGACATCCTAAGCCTTCCCGCGGACAAAATAGACCTTGCGAAAGAGGAGAAAACAAAAAAAGTAAAATTTTTGAACCTCGATCAGCTAGAAAAAT
The DNA here is from genome assembly GCA_030648795.1 of bacterium. Taxonomy (GTDB): domain Bacteria; phylum Patescibacteriota; class Patescibacteriia; order JACQSD01; family JACQSD01; genus JAUSHC01. Next base: position 24,805 of record JAUSHC010000042.1, read on the forward strand.
TATTGCTCTCCCCTTCCGCAACAACAATAACGGGACTGCGCGATAGAGCTATTCTTGAGTCTCTTTTTAGCACCGGACTGCGTGTGGGAGAGCTTGCAGCCTTACATCGCGATCAAATGAATATCGCCTACCTCAAAAAAAATCGTGTTGAAGAGCTTGAATTGCCGATTACGGGTAAAGGCGGATACACGCGCGTGGTGTTCTTTTCGAAAAGAGCCATTGATGCAATTATTCGGTATTGCGAAAAACGAACCGATATGGAGAAAGCGCTGTTTATTAATTTTAAAAAGGATTCCGGAGAGGCATCAAAGCGGCTCACCACTCGTTCATTCGAGAGAATTATTAAGAAATACGTAAAGATCGCCGGTCTTCCTATTGATACGACGCCCCACACGCTTCGACATTCGTATGCAACAGATCTCTTACAGCAAGGCGTTGACTTGCGCACGATTCAAGAGTTTCTTGGGCATCGGAATATCGCAACGACGCAAGTATATACCCACGTCACCAACAAACGTCTTCGCGATATTCATCAAAAATTTCACGGCGGTAAAAATTTTAAAACACAATGAACCCGACCCACCGCAATCCCCCATGCATAATAAAATATGAAAAAATAAAAATTCGATAATTATGTACTAACGTATTACTACATTGGTACATAAAAAATAAGGGACTTGCAATAGTCCCTTTACTCGGTTCGTTCAGTTCTGATGATCGCCTCAGAAAATCGTTGCCATTCTTCTGGTGTTTCGGCAACATTGTTGGCGATCGCTTGAAGAAATGATTTCACCGTGGCGCGAATGGCCTCCACGTTTCCACTCAAATCTTCCCCCTCCACGCATCGAATTGCAATGCGTTCTACACTTGATGACGGTGTGGGCGGATTTCTAACAACCTGCCGCACAATCTCCCGTATACCACTGGGGTAAAGATTCTCACGAATCGCGATAACCAAGCGCATCATGAGAAGGCATCGAAGGTTTTTCCCTCCGGTAATCGGTAACAAGCCTCCACTTGTCTTATACAGGAATTCATCCCTTCGATCTTCTTCCTCCGGTGGAAGAAATTCGTCTGCCTCAAATGCAAACGACCCTTTTCCAACAATAACGCAGTCTGTCACGGAAATCCCCTCCAATGATTTGTGTTTTTTGCTCTAATGACGAACCAAGTCCTATAGTAGACTATTTTGTGTATTTAGGGAAGATACTCTAGCGGATTCACCGGAATACCATTCAACCGCACTTCAAAATGCAAATGCGAACCAGTAGTGAGTCTTCCTGCACCGGGTGTACCGGGGAACCCACCGGAAGCGCCAATCACCTGCCCTTGCGCGACGATCTCTCCTTCCTTCACGTTAATGCGCGAAACATGTCCGTAGACCGTTGAAATGCCGTTGTCGTGGATGACCATGATGTAGCTGTAGCCCAAGCCCGCATCATGCGCGCGTGCGACATAACCGCCGTCTGCCGAACGAAGCGCAGTTCCCTGTGAAGCCCGAATATCAATTGCCGGATGTTCGAAGATAGTACGAAAAGGATATGATGGGTCGTGAAAAAATGCAGTGATACCGCGCGAAGGGTCCACCGGCCATAAAAGTTTTCCTACGGATGCAACGCCGGATGGCAGTTGTCCTGCAAATTTTTCACGCAGCGATTTTTCGAGCGATTGTAAATCCGCTTGCGCCGCGTTTTGTTCTTGTTTTGCAGCCGCAAGAAGCGTTTGATATCGTTGTTCGGACTCCCGCGTTTCACCGAGGAGATACGTTTTTGTGCCCTGCTGTTCGGCAAGAGATTGTTTTTCCTGTTCCAGTTCTTTTTTCGCTGTAGCAAGTGCATCTCGTTCGCGTTCCACTCCCCTCTTTTCAAGCTCCGATTGTTTTTTTAATTCCTGCACTTGATTCAACGATCGCTGGATACTGGATTGTAACTGTTCAAGAAATTTTGTACGATCAAAAAATTCCGAAAATGATCGATACGCAAGAAGTAATGCAAGTGTCCCCCGCTCATCATACTGATGCAATGTTAATAAAAATGCTGATATTTGTTTTTTTGCTTGCGTAATATCTTCTTCGCGACGACGGATTTTTTCTTCAAGTTCTTTTAGAATCAAATTTCGTTCTTCAATTTCAGCTTTCTTTGCGCTAATATCGGCTTCCGTTGCCTCGACGCGATTATCGATAATCGAAATCTGATTTTCAAGGGATGCGGCTTCTCTTTGTTTATCTTCGATATCTCTACGCAATTTTGCCGCTTCCTGTTCAAGTTTCTGTCGTTCTTGTCGTTTTTGTCGTACTTGTTCTGATAATTCTAAAACCTCCGTCGTTTGCACCTGCGCAAGAAGATTTTTTGGTAACAGAAAACTTACAAGAAGTAAAAAAATGAGAATCGTGCGCATGAGATATTGTCATTGCGAGAAGCGAAAGCGACGAAGCAATCTCAAACTATTCTGGGATTGCTTCGCTCGCGCTCGCAATGACGTATAGACTACGACAATTTACTGATGGCAATTTGCAATCGCGCCATTGTTTCTTCTT
>JAUSHC010000053.1 GCA_030648795.1 bacterium
CGGTCGGCATGTATATTGTTCGAACCTTGCCCTGTTCGATATCAACAATACCAATACTGCCGATAAAACCGCCCGTCGGACGCGCTTCCGCGTCGTTCTGAAAAAGTACAAGATAGCGCATGGAATGATCATGCCCCAAAAGCGCCGGAAGAAGCGTAACAATCCCCTGCACGCGACGCACCGTACTCTTTACTTCATTCAGCAACACAGGAACACGCGTAAAATTGCTTTGCAGCTCGGCGGGAAGATACGTCATGTCAATCCGAGGAAGACTCATATCAATGCGATCAAGCGCGTTCACAAGATCACGGAAAAAAGGTTCGATGCGCACCAATCGATCCGTGAGCGTCCGATCAGTTGAAACTATTTCTCCCATGGTCGCTGCGGCGCTTCCGGCATCCGCAAAAGCGATTGCCGTTTCAATCACGGCACGTCCCGTTCGTACGCGTGAAGAAAAAAAGCTTCCAACGCGACCGATGAGCGGATTCGTAAGATACACGCTCGCTCCAAGATCTTCGCTCCCCTGCTTGAACGCTTCCCATTCACTACGCGCATCTTGCCATTCGCCGCGTTTCATCAAGGAAACCGCTTGATCAACATGCGCAAAAAGCGCTGTTCCCTTTTGTTGCACATTTCGGACATCAATCAATGGTTGGTATGAAGAAAACGCATGAAACGGTATGCTCAAAACAATCGCAAGAATGATAAAGACCGATAGCGTGCGACGTCGCGTTACCCGTAATGGAACGAGTGGGGTGGGAGAAATAACGACCGGCACCACAGAAACAAGCGGCGATGCGAAAGAAAAAGATTCCCATTCAAGACGAACACGGCGAAAATAATATCGAAGGGTACCGATGACGATACGAAACGGCTGTAGTGGTCGAATGAACAATCTCACGAGAGAAAAAAATCCAGCAATAAAAAAAGAAAAAAACGGACGCGTAAACGAAAAAAGATGCGCAAGAATAAGAAGCGGCGTTCCGATACTTAACTGCGCAATGAGCGGGTATTTGTAAATAAGTATCGCGGGAGTAAATGCGCGCCATACTCCCTCTCCATGTTCGCGCCTTGAAGCAGAAAAATGTCGTTCAATGTCCTTCGCATGAATGGCGGGAAGGCGCAAAAAAGAAACGTTTGAAAACGGCGCGACGACACTGTCACGCGACACCCGTTGCTTCTTCAACGACGCAAAAAATCTGTTCACGAACGAAGGGCGTGATACGGGTATTGCTGTTTGCGCGGTGTGCATATGCCGCAAATCAAGAACATGCGGCGAAAATTTTTCATGATCACGAACAATGTCCGGAATACGCGTCAACTGTTTTGATGCGGTGGTTTCCGGCTCTGTCGCTTTTTCTATTCCATTCGACGAAAAAAGCGGCGTACGCGGAGTATACTCACGCGCGACGCCCACTCCCCGCTCCGTATCCCAAATTATTTTTTGAATTGTCCTTTTTGTTTTTGCCATTGTTCGTAATGAGACAAATGTAGCGAAGCGAAATGCAGTCGAGTTACTAGAACAATGAGCACCCCGCCCTCTATGCTCTGTATTTGATGTATGAATTCTTTACGATGAACTACACTATAATAACCTTGCGCACTCTTGCATGTAGGGCTTAGAGAGCGGGGTAACGGTTTTACAGCTCTCACGCTTCGCGTTCGTCCGTAAAACCAGTTACTCTCTAATATCAACTAAAAGTCCAAAGATATATCCAAGCACAAGGAGATTTACAAGACTCCCGATAACCCACCCGCTCATAAGCCAAAGCGGAAGCGAAACATTTGCATACAGCAACGGTGGATAAAAGACGGTGGCAACCGCCCACACGCCAAGTCCATACTTTATTCCGCGCATGCCATGCGAACCATGAATCCCTCTTCCAAAAATAGTGTAAAAAAACGAAAGGACAACCCCAACGAGAAGATTCGCGATTACGAGCCACAAATACCAATACGCGCCCATAAGACGCTGTAACGGCACCGATGGCGCGCCGGAAAAAATCCCAACAAGATATCCTTCCACCGCATACAAAAGCGTTAACGCTGCTGCCGCGATGAGCCCTCCCATGATGACATTATGTTTCGACATAGATATGATACTGTGGAAAAATTGCGAGCTATCTCGATGCCTGAACGTCCCGATAAATCGGGATCGTTAGGCATCGAGCCCCTTCGGGCTCGGTTTTCGCATCGCTTCTCGCTCATCGTACCTCTGGTACGCCTCGCTCGTCGCTTTGCTCCAAACCATCGCATCTCATCAATTTTCTACAGTCTCAAGTTAAAGATTACAAAAAATTTTGCGCTTTGATTTCTTGCCATGTGTTATTGACGACGTCCCACTCCCACGCATGCATTTTGTGCACCATCTCCGTATCCGAATACTCGTACTCCACCGATGTTGATCCTCCAATACGCCTCGAACCGAGAGTCTTTTTCCCTGTCACGAGCGGATGCGAAACACGTTCAAGCTTCATTTTTTTGTCACCCGGCGCTATAAAACAAATGAACTCCGTAGACCCAGGCATGGTATCAAGCTCATGCTTTCCCTCCTCCAAGACATTAAACGTGTCTTTGATGTGCCCCACAACTTCTTTCCATC
>JAUSHC010000055.1 GCA_030648795.1 bacterium
TCCGCTTGCATCGAGCACCATATCCATTCCATTTCTTCCTGCTTCCGAAGAGCTGTTAACTGTATTAATTGTTTCATTGCCTCCAGCACACACTGCGTCATTACAGTGCATAACCTTTAACGTGGCACTGGTTGAATCATAATACCCAATCACCGGATATCCGCTTGCGTCGAACCGTATGGTGCTGTCGCCGGGGCTTGACGAGTCATCAATTGCAGCGGTAGTAAAAGAATAAGTCGCCGCATACGTTAACGACGTCGGAACAAAAAAATGAAATGCCAATCCAAACCCCCAGCCGGCGATAAACATAACAAAAAGCCCCCAGTGCACATGGGGATGATACGGGTGTTCGTGCCATGCTTCATAGACTGATGATCGAGACACAAGGGCATCATGCAGTCGATCAGTCGTATGGGTTCTAAAAATGGAAAAAATTCGTGACATAATTGAGAAAAGTACTTTCTTATTGTACCAAAAAAATCCACGTTTGTCAAACAAAAAAGGATCTACGTTCAATAGATCCTTCATCTCTTTTTTTATTCTTCATTTCACTTCTTTCTTTCCCAAATCTTCGAGCCATGCGACGAGCAACTGCACCGGCGCGCCGGTTGCGCCAGCTTCCGCATACGAATACCCTTCTGTCTTCCATGCGGTGCCGGCATTGTCGATATGCACCCACGGCGTTTTCGCGTCAGAAAAATTTTTAAGAAATAAGGCGGCCATCGTCGCATCCGCAAGTCGTGCAGAAGGTACTTGGCGCAAATCTGCAACAGGGCTCTTCAAATGATCCGCCCACTCTTTGGGCATTGGCATCCGCCACACGCGATCACCCGTTTCTTTCCCGAGTCGTTCAAGCGTCAAAGCAATCGCATCATCGTCCGTAAAAAGCCCAGACGCATAATCCGAAAGCGCTGCAACGATCGCGCCCGTAAGCGTCGCCACATCAACCACCACACTCGGTTTATATTTTTTCGCATAACACAGTCCATCCGCGAGCACCATGCGCCCTTCCGCATCGGTCGACAAAATCTCCACGGTCGTACCATCGGAAATAGTGATCACATCTCCCGGTTTATACGCGGTGTGTGACGGCATATTTTCTGCAAGCGGCACAAGTCCGACCACATGCATCGGAAGTTTGAGCTTCGCCGCAATCGCAACCGTCGCCATCACCGCCGCACCCCCTGCCATATCAAACTTCATCTCTTCCATTCCTTTCCACGGCTTCAACGAAATACCTCCTGTGTCGAATGTGATACCCTTTCCCACAAGGACGATCGGCCGACAAGGGGCACCCTTGTCATCGTTACAAGGGTGCCCCTTGTATTCGCAAATGACAAACCGCGGCTCGTGTTGTGACCCCTGCGCTACTGCGAGAAGCCCACCCATCTTTTCTTTTTCGATTTGCTTCTTATCGAATACCGTCACCGTAAGTCCGGGAGTCTTTTTCGCGAGCTCTTTCGCACTCTCGGCAACATACTGCGGCGTCGCATAATTCGCCGGACTGTTTGAAATAGAACGAACAAAATCCAATCCATCGACGATCGTTTCCGCGCGAGTAAGCGCACTCTTTATCGTACGATCAATGGTACTCGGAACAAGCAATATGCATTTCGCAATGCTGTGCAATTCTTTTTTCTTCGACTTATACTCATGTGTGTGATAATTGGCAATACGCACGCCAGTAGCGATTGCGCCGACGATATCTGCAACCGCTTTATCCTTCCCGGCGGAGCCGGGTCCGGCTTCGCCGGATACTGCATCTTCACGTACCAACAAAACAACTGATTTCGCTTTTGCTTTTTTTAGTCGCATAATCGCCGTGCCATACGCACGTTGAACAATATCAAGCGAACATTCTTTTTTCTCACCAAGCCCCAAAAGACACACGCGCGACACGCCGTTTCCTCCGGTGTGCACTAGTTGCGTCTCCATTGCTCCGCCCTGAAATTCTTTCGATGCAATAACCGCCGCAACAATTTTCTTTACCGATACGGGCAGTGCGTACACGCTTTCTTTCTCGCCCTTAAACAACGGCACGACAAGCGCGTCGGCTTTGAGACGATTGTAGGGTATTTTTTTTGAGAGAATCAGTTTCATAATTTCTAATTACTCTAATTTCTAATTGATCTAATCAAACCCCAAGTCCCAATACCCAAACTTTAAACATTAAGATATTGGGTCATTGTTTAGGTTAATTAGGTGAATTAGAAATTAGAAATTTTATCTTTACCTCTTCTTCTCCAATAACGATGGTGTCTCCCGCTTCTACTTTTCCTCGTTCAAATTTCGACGCGATCGTTCCTCTTGTAATCGCCTCCGCATTCGCATCAAGAATCGTTGCGAGCGTATCGGAAGATTCGTAGAGAATAGCAACAGTATCGTGAATCGTCAAATTTTTCTGCTTACGTAATCCGTTCACCCCACGAATGAATTCACGTACCGTCCCTTCAGCTTTCAGTGTATCATTAAGCCGCGTATCTAGTGCAACGACCATCCCTCCCTCTTTCTTTGTCACCCAACCCTCTTCTTCTTTTATTTCTTTCACTACCTCTATATTTTTTACGTTTAATTCGTCAGCGATAAGCGATACAAACTCCTGATTCATGATTCGTGATTCATGATTCATGACGCGAAGCGTCAAAAGTGGTTGCCGTACTTTCATCCCTGCAGTTTCACGCGCCGCATGTCCTAATGTTACAATCTTTCGTACCACGTCCATTTCTACAATCAACTTCTCGTCGAGTAATTTCTTCTCCACCTTCGGCCAATATTCAAGGTGTACCGATTCGCATGATTCCTGATTCATGATTCGTAATTCACTATAAAGATATTCCGCAAAAAACGGTGTAAACGGCGCCATGACTTTTGCGAGCGTCAACAAAACTTCTTGCATTGTCGCTAAACATGCCTCTGCATCGTCTTTCGACTTTTGACTTTCGACTTTTGACTTCAGGCGATCCCTTGATCGCCGTATGTACCAGGTCGAAAGATCATTCACAAAATCCGTAAACGGACGTGTCGCGCTAACAAGATCATATGCATCCATTGCGGTCGTCACTTCTTGAATCAGTATGTGCATTTTTGCCAAAATCCACCGATCAAGAATTACAAGGGTGCCCCTTGTAGATACAAGGGGCACCCTTGTATCGGAGTACTGCTTATAAAACGCCAGCACATTCGCCAAAATCATCATTACTTTCCCATGTACCTCTGCCACGCCCTTTTCTGAAAACTTCAAATCCTCCGCACGCATCACCGGTGACTGCAACAAATATAATCGCATCGCATCAGCTCCGTATTTTTCTATAACCACTTCAGGATCCGGATAATTTTTCAAGCGCTTCGACATTTTGCGTCCGTCTTCGGCGAGTACAAGCCCGTTCACGATCACGTTTGTAAACGGCGGCTTGCCAAAAAGCGCAGTCGATAAAACTAAGAGTGTATAGAACCATCCGCGCGTTTGATCCAATCCTTCCGCGATAAACTGCGCAGGAAAATTCTGCTCGAACTTTTCTTTATTTTCAAACGGATAATGCAACTGCGCATAGGGCATGGAACCCGATTCAAACCAACAATCGAACACATCGGGAATACGCTGCATTGTCCCGCCACAATCACACGCCCACGTCACGGCATCAATATGCGGCCGATGCAAATCCTCCGGCGCTTTCTTTCCACTCACTTTTTCAAGCTCTGCGACCGATCCAACCACCACAATCTTTCCGCATCCCCCCTGATTCATGATTCGTGCCTGCCCCGTACCAACGCGTAAGCTTTGTTGCGGGGATTCATGATTCATACCGGTGTGACACTTCCAGACCGGCAACGGAGCGCCCCAGTAACGAAGCCGCGATACCGCCCAATCCTTTGCACCTTCGAGCCACTTTCCAAACCGCCCCTCTTGCAAATGTTCCGGCACCCAGTGAATCTTTTTATTGTTCGCGATCATCTTTTTCTTAATGTCCGTCACTTTCACAAACCACGAGCTCGTCGCGTAATTCAACAGTGGCGTATCACACCGCCAACAATGCGGGTAGCTGTGCGTGACTTCGCTCTGCGCAAAAATTTTACCCTGTGTTTCCAGCCATGCAATAACCTTTTTGTCCGTCTGTTGCGGATTCCCTTTCGGCTTCACGTCCTCACCCGCCCAGTCTTTCACTGCGTCAATAAATCGCCCGTTCTCGTCCACATGTTGAATGAACGGGAGTTTGTGCTTTGTGCCCATCTGCATGTCGTCTTCACCAAATGCCGGCGCCATATGCACGATACCTGTCCCATCTTCGAGCGATACAAAATCAATGCCCTTATCCGAAACAATCTGCCAACCGTGCTCATGGTTTGGCGTTTCCGGAACATCATAATAGGGAAACAGTGGCACATATTTTTTCCCAAGTAATTTCTTTCCTTTAAACGTTTCGTCAATGGTATGTTGCGTTGTCACTACGTGTGACAAACGATCCTTCGCAATAATATATTTTGCATTCGTCTCATGTCCAAAATGAAATGCAACATAATCAACGTCTTCTTTGACAGCCAATCCCGCATTACCCGGAAGCGTCCACGGTGTTGTTGTCCATGCCAACACATACGTCGTCGGTTCATCGCGCAGTTGAAACTTCACGACCACCGATTGATCCTTCACGTCCTTGTATCCTTGCGTCACTTCAAAATTCGAAAGCGGCGTCCCACAGCGCGGACAAATATGCATGGACTTCCGGCCTTCGTACGCAAGCCCTTTTTCATAGAGCGTTTTCCACGCCCACCAGATGGACTCGGTATAGGTGCGATCCATGGTCGTGTATGAGTGCTCCATGTCTGCCCATCGCCCCATCTTGGGAATAAATTTTTTCCACGCATCAACATAGCGCAATACGCCCGTGCGGCATGCATCGTTAAATTTCTCAACGCCCATCGCTTCGATGTCGCGCTTATTTTTGATGTGCAATTCCTGCTCGATAATATTTTCAATCGGAAGCCCATGACAGTCCCATCCCCACTGCCGATCAACGTGGTATCCGCGCATCGTCCAATACCGCGGCACCACATCTTTCATAACCGACGCAACGATATGCCCGTAGTGCGGAAGCCCTGTCGCAAACGGCGGGCCGTCGTAAAACACAAATTCTTTCTCTTTTTTCTCAAGAGTTTTTTCAAAAATCTTTTTCTCGTTCCAGAAGGCGAGAATGTCCTGTTCGAGCTTGGAGAATTGTATTGCCATAATTAAAAAGAAGCATACCAAAAAAAGCTCTTTTTGGCAATAATAAAAAGCTCCGACCATGATGACCGGAGCGATGCTTTCTTTTTTTCTTCCTCCCACTATTACGAGGCTGTGCGGCGCTGTCTCTCCAAAGCCCGCGATGTTTCTTCTTCGCGAGAGCTTGAAGCTCTTTGAGCTTTTTGTTCCAAGCTCTATTCTCTCCAACCGGAGTTACTCGCGCAAGTCCTCGTTCCACGAGAAGAGCGTTTACAAAAATGCGCTCGTTCGTACGTTGGTCAAGCACATAAACGTCGCGAAGTAGACGACGCTTATACCGCGCAGTTGCGGGCTCCTCGCCTACTATCTGTCGCTCAAGATAGACAGTCTTGTTGAGGAGTAGCTTTGTGAGAAGTTTTTTGGGTTTGTCCGCTCCCCGCTTTCCACGTTCCGGCGTACTTACACCGATAAGCCGAACGCTCACTTCCTCAAATACTCCATCACCATCCTCATCCATCCACACTTTAATCGTATCGCCATCGAGGATCTTCTTGACCGTTGCCACCTCCACAATAGCATTGGTCGCTGCTTCCGTTGTATTCCCTATCGGTTTATGTCCAGAAGCTTCTCTTGCGCATTCGTTTTTGTACGACGCAATGTCAACTGCAGTCGAGCGAGGCTCTGTAGTTACACAGGATGCCAACGCAACGACACAACCAAACAGTACGATTAGTCTTCTCCTCATGACAAATCCTCCGTTCTTGGTTGCTGGACTCTCCTTTTCCTCCTTTGTTCACTGTGCAAAAGTATAGCACACTCCCGTTGACAAAAATCTTCAAAAGAAGTAAGGTCGAGGCGCGGAAAGACTACGCGTACCTTGAAAGGAGGTGCACCATGCAGTGGCTCATACGCCGATTTGTGGAGCCACTCGTAGGGTGGCTTCGTGCATTTGCACGCTGGATTCTTGAAGGAGTTCCCCGCGACATCTGGGCGATTGAAACGCTCCTCTGGTGGGGAAACGCCATCGTGGGATCCTGCCTGTGGGTGTTTTACCACCTCGTCTTCTATAACGTTCAGCTCTTCGGAAAAGAGCGGCAAGTAGAAATGGGGTTCACGCTCCTCTACATCGTGTTGTTGCTCTTCTTCGGCTTCTTGAAGGAGGTGCGGCGCCACACGATGGACACGTTCGAGTCCTCACGTCTCGGACACATCTTCATTATCGGGTGGGGAATCACGGGCATTGAGATCGGGGTCGTTTCGCATCTATCGGATGCACACGATTTTCCCGACAACTTCTTCCTCACCATTGTCGGCGTCATGGGAACTGCCGTCTTCACGAAGGCGTCCCAATACATCGACGAAGCGCGGATGCGCAAAGGAAAGAAGCCCAAGAAGCCCTCGAACCGCCACAAGAAGGCGGGGGAAGAATAGTCCTACGGGAGCCTGGCGATACCAGAGCTCCCTTTTTCTTTTTTATGATAAACATGGCACAATAGATCCATGGACTTCACACTCGTCTCAAAATTCAAACCCATGGGAGACCAGCCTTCTGCAATCAAAAAGCTTACGGCGGGTATTCATGCTGGCACGCCGTTTCAGACACTCCTTGGTGTGACCGGTTCCGGCAAAACCTACACCATGGCTTCGGTGATTGAAAAAATCCAACGACCGACGCTTATTATGTCGCCGAACAAAACCCTCGCCGCACAACTCTATCAAGAATTTCGCGAGTTCTTCCCCCATAACGCCGTCCACTATTTCGTCTCCTATTACGACTATTATCAACCCGAGGCATATATTCCGCATACCGATACGTTCATCGAAAAAGAAGCGATGATCAACGAAGACATTGATCGCTTACGCCATGCCGCAACACAATCGCTGTTGACGCGCAAAGATGTGATCATCGTCGCGTCCGTTTCCTGCATCTACGGCTTGGGATCGCCGGAAACCTATAAAAAATTTCGCTTAACGATTACCAAGGGTGATACAAAAAAACGCCAACCATTTTTGCGACAGCTCTCGACGCTGCAATATCGGCGTAACGACACCGAGTTTGCACGTGGCACGTATCGCGTGCGCGGGAACACCGTCGAGATCCATCCCACATACTCGGATAAAGAATTTGTACGCGTAGAATTCGACGGCGACACCATCGCACACATCACCTTCCGCGACATTGCCGGAACAAAAGGTGAAATATCGTCTATCGAAATATTTCCCGCAAGTCATCATCTCGCTGAACCGGAAAAGCTTGAGTTCTTCTTCGCACAAGTAAAAGAGGAATTGAAAATACGACTGGCACAACTTAAAAAAGAAAAAAAAATCACCGAAGCAGAGCGCCTTGAACGCCGAGTAAAATACGACCTCGAAATGATGCGCAGCGTCGGCTACTGCCAAGGTATTGAAAATTACTCACGCTACCTCGATGGGAGAAATCCCGGCGAACCCCCGTTCACTCTTTTAGATTACTTCAACTACGACTCAAAAAAAACAAATCATAAATCTGAAATCATAAATCTGAAATCCAAAGACTGGCTCCTCTTTATGGACGAATCGCACATCGGCGTACCGCAGATACGTGGCATGTACGCGGGTGATCGCAGTCGCAAAGAGGTGCTTATCAACTACGGCTTCCGTCTCCCCTCTGCACTTGATAATCGCCCCCTGCGATCCGAAGAATTCGCGAACCGTATCCCACAGACGGTCTTTGTATCCGCAACACCGGGTCCACATGAACTTTCGATCTGTAAACGCGACCAGATTATCGAACAGCTCGTCCGCCCGACCGGTCTTCTTGACCCGCAGATCGAAATACGAAAAACCGAGGGGCAAATCCCCAATCTCATTAAAGAAATAGAAAAACGCATAGCGAAACACCAACGCGTACTCGTCACGACGCTCACAAAGCGCATGGCAGAGGAGCTTGCGGACTACTTAAAGGAAGAAAAAATCAAGGTCACCTATCTGCATTCGGATATTGATACCATGGAACGACTGGATATTTTAAATGATCTCCGCAAGGGAACGTACGATGTGGTTGTCGGCATCAATCTTCTGCGTGAAGGGCTTGATCTCCCCGAAGTTTCACTCGTCGCGATTCTGGATGCGGACAAAGAAGGATTTTTGCGCAATGACACCACACTCATCCAAACCATGGGACGTGCCGCTCGGCATCTCGAAGGGCGTGTCATTATGTATGCGGACAGGATGACAGGCTCTATGAAACGCGCGATAGAAGAAACCACCCGTCGCCGAAAAATTCAAGAAACCTATAACAAAAAAAATAATATTACTCCACGCTCAATTACAAAAGCGCTCATGAAACCAATCATTGATCCTGTTGAGGAAAAATAACTCGACAAAACCCATTTTTTCTGCTATAGTGCTATTATAAATCGTTAATCATTATCTTTTATGCATATGCGTATGAGACAGGGCGCCGCCATGACGGTCGTGGTATTGGCGCTTTTTTTAATGGGAAACACCGCTCACGCAGGATGGTTTGATTGGCTCTGGCCATTCGGATCACAAGCGCCACAAGAACAAACGCCTTCCGCAGGAGCGCAAGTTCCACCCGGAGGTCCAGGTCCTGGTGGTTCACCCCCAGGCGGTATGCCACCGCAAGGAGGTCCAGGAAATCAGGGGGGGCAACCCGGAGGGCAGATGCCACCACCCAATCAAGGAGGTCAACCAGGAGGACAGGGACAGCCGAACCAACCCGGACAAGGTTTTCAACAAAATCAACCGGGGATGCAGCCAGGTCAGCAGGATCAAAAAAATCGACCTGACTTTAGATCCCAAGAAGGACAACAGCCCGGTCAACCAAATCAATTCAATCAACAGAACCAACAGGGGCAACAGCCCGGTCAAATGAATCAACCTGGACAGCCAGGTCAGCAGCAAGGGGGTCGCTTCTTCTGTAATTCATTGGGAAGGGAAGCGTCGAAAGAAGAGTGTGAGGCGGGTGATAAAGAAAAGGGCTTCCAACCGGGACAACAAGGGCAACAAGGTGATGTGAAACCACCATTCCCCGGAACAGAGCAGCAACAGATGAAACCGGAAGATCAAGAACGCTTCAAGAAAGAATCCGAGCAGTCACGAAAACAGGTCGAGGAAAAAATGCGACAGCAGCAACAGCAAAACGGACAGATGCCATTCCCCGGACAGGGAAACACCGACGGTAAATTTCCAGGACAAGGGGCAACGCAAGGAAATTTCCCCGGCGGTAAAGAAGGTGATCGACCGATGATGGGTAATGGTCAACAGCAAAATCAACAAGGGAAGATGGGACAACAAAACCAAAATTCCCAAGCCACACAAAAACCACAAGAGTTCAACTTCGATGAAGAGCAAGAGCAACCACGCCAAGTTTTCATTGATCCGCAATTCGTGAAACAGGTAGTAAAGGAAATGGCTAACCAGACGCGCGAATTGAATCGCCTTTTGAAGGCGGGAAAGAAACTCGCTGGTAGTGAAGCGGCAGTAGCGCAAATCCAAGAGTTGCTCAACAAAATCACCGAAACGAAAACACAAATGAAATCCGCGCAAGGTGAAGATTTGCAAGACGTTATTCAAGACTTTCGCGATGCGGAAATCTGGGAATCACTCAATGGACTTCGCGCACAAATTGAATTGCCGAAACAGTTGAATGATTTTGACAAGCAACTCAAGAGAGTAGCGAAACTCCCCGCACAAAGTTCATTTAAGAAGCTTGTCGATTTCGGCGTGGACATGAATAAGGTCAAGACGGATATTGCGAGCTTCAGTGAAAAGGTTGCGAGCATTCGCAGTCTCTTAGCCGAGAAAAATTCCGAGGACGCGCAAGAAGCGATGCAAGAAATATGGCAGGGAGATTTCAACCCCGGCGACATTGAAGGATCACTCCAACAGATGCGTGGCATGACGGATGGACTTCGGCGCATTAAGAACAAAGAAATTCTTGCGCAGGTAAAAGAAATCTTTGTACCCGTTATCGAAGCGATGAATGCCAGCGAATACCGCGAAGCAAATCAGCTCTTGAATGAAATGCAATTCGAGATGCGACGCGTCTTCGCGCAACTGCAACGCTTAAAGACCAAATCAACATTGAGTAGCGACCTCCGCAAAAAACTCGATGCATTTGATCTGCACATCCAAGACAAACTCCAAAGCCAAGGAGATGATGGACAACAAGATGAAGAGTTCGTGGAATAACAAGCAGGAGAACCAAGAAACAGAGTCCGCGCAGTAAAAGCGCAACAAGGCAAAACACCCCCGGGGTATCGGGGGTGTTTTTATGTATCTCCTCATCGTGTCATCCCGAGCCCTGTCGAGGGATCT
>JAUSHC010000038.1 GCA_030648795.1 bacterium
AGTTGTAACCGCTTTATAAAGCGGTTCAACTTTGAGTACCATCCCCGCCCCACCCCCGTACGGACTACTATCAACCGTTTTGTGCTTATCCGTCGTATAGTCGCGCAAATTATGCACTGCAATCTTTACACATCCTTTCTCCTGCGCACGTTTTAACATGCTCGTAGAAAAATAGGATTCAAAAGCCTGGGGAAATATAGTTATAATATCGAATTTCATATTGGGTTGCTCCGACCACGGTCGGAGTCCTCGATTTTGTATTCGCTCGCGGCTCGCGAAAAAAATCGGGAGAAAATAGTAATAATGTCGAATTTGATCATAATGTAAGACTAGCGGAAAACGTGAAAAAGAAAAAGGACCCTCGCGTTCTGCCGTGTTGCTGGCAAATACGCGAGGATCCACTGGTTAGGACTTCGTTGTCCTACCGCTGTCGCCGAAAGTATGTATCCCAGGACTCCTCGGCAAGTCCCAGCCCCAAGAAAAGCTTATGCGTGCTTGCGAATTCCTCGCGGGCTTTTCGGCGTTCCTCGTGGAGTTCATCCTTGTGGGGACGATCGGCGATTGCGGCCTCGGATCGTATGACGCTCCCGGCCAGCTTGCAGAGCTTGATATCTGCGGAATGATGTAATCCGGGGAGGTCCTTCGTCACGTAGATCCCGAGAACACGATTGATCTCGGCGATCGCCTGCGTGAAAGTTTGATTTTGCTGATCCCCTTTCAGTATGCCAACAAATGTGGTGAGACCCATCACCGTCGAGACAGCAATCGCCATGCTCATGAGGTAAAAATCTGGCACTCGCATCTCATGAGCTTCGGCCGAAAACAATCCGATAGTGCCGAGGGGTAGCAGCAAAAACGTGATGAGTCCAAAGCAAGAAGCAGTCGCCGCATTCCTCCTTGGATCACCCGACTTATGCGTCTTCCGCCACGCTGCGCGTAGCGGGTGCTGGTAGCCCGGCCATTGACCTTGCCACCACAAACGAGTTGAAAGGAACATGACAACCTCCTAACCTTGCCCCTGATGTTAAGAAATGGGTGCTTCAGGCACCATCGAGCCATGAACGCAAATCCACGGCACGACACTTCATTCCTTTTGACGATGGGGCAATCGTCATAATAACCTTTACAGAATTTACTGACCGCTGTCAATTATCATTTGCAAAACAAAAACCGCCTCACTGTTCATGAAAGCGGTTCTTGTTTTTGATCTTAAATTTGGAGATTGTCCACTGCGCTGGTGTCAATCATCTCTACTGGCGCTGCTGCCACCGGTGCGGCACCTGCGTCATCGCGGCGCTCGAAGCGACGAGACCCCTCGGGTTCGAAGATCTTCAAGTTGACGCGTGCATTGTTCTTGGCACCAACGGTGCGGAGCAATGTGCGGAGTGCGCGTGCGGTTGATCCCTGGCGTCCGATGACATATCCCATGTCTTCCGGGTTCACCTTCAAGGTGATCAAAACACCCATTTCATCGACCGTGCGTGTGCTTGACACATCATCCGGACGATTCACGAGCGCTTTGGCAACGTACTCTACGAAATCTTGGTCTTGATTTTGTCCTGCCATAGTATTGTCGTCATGAAATTGTTTAAAAGTAGACCACCTGTCGACCTAATTACAGAAAGTCTTAAAAAAAGAACGGTATGGATACTATACACGGTCGCGCCCCTCTTGTCAATTACCTTTCATTGTCGCTTTAGACCGCAAGAAGGCGACGGTTTTTCGATTACGCATCGTACTTCGCAAATACTCTTGCCCATCACCTGAACGGATGCGACTTTGCATTTCGGAGTCATTGGGGTACAAGCGTTCCATCTTTTTCGTTTCTTCGAGAAGCTCTTCCGGAGTCACAGCAATTTTTTCTTTATCCGTTACATTACGCACAACCAGCGCGGTCTTCACGCGCTCAAGCGCTTCAGGGGCAAAATCCAGTGCAAGTTGCGCACGTGTTTTTTTAATCGATTCAAGATACTTTTCAAACTCCCCGCCCTGCCGAGCAATCGTTTGCTCCAACTCATCGATCATCCGCGTTGTTTCATTGGTCATCAAAAGGTCAGGGATATCTCCAAATTTCGATCGCTTCACCAATGCTTTCAAAAGCTCAATCTCTTGTCGATCTCCTTCCTTCTGGTTTCGTTCTTCCTGTAAATTGTTACGCAAAATCGCTTTGAGCTCTTCAAGCGTCTTTTGTCCAAATGTAATGGCAAAGGCATCATCAATCGCTGGCACGGCGAGCGCGTACACGTCGCTCATCTTCACGCGAAATTTTACGAGCTTCCCTGCAATATGCTTTTGAAAATTTTCTTTTGGAAACACAAGTTCAAATTCTTTCGTCTCGCCTTTTTTCATGCCAATGAGCTGCTCGGCGAGCCCGGGGATATAATATGTCTCGGCAAGAAAAATGGAATGATTTTTTGTTTGTCCGCCATCAAGCGGCACCCGATCAAGAAACATTTCGAGATCCACAACAACCTTATCCTCTTTTGTTGCAACACGATCGACAACCGTCTCTTGTCGTCGAGAGCCTTGCAATTCTTTCAACGTCTTATTGATATCATCCTCGGTGACTGTTGGTTTTTTCGCTTCAATGATAATTCCTGCATAATCACCAAGCGTCACTTCGGGAAGCACCGACGCAGTAGCGCGATAGCTAAACGGATTTCCAGGGGCGAGTGAAAGCACGTCAATCGCCGGAGATCCGATCGTCGCAATCTTTTCCGAAACAACTGCTTTAGGATACGTATCGCGCACCGCCTCTTCCGCCGCCGCTTCATAAATTTTCATCTCCCCAACGCGCGCCTTTACCATATCGTAAGGCACATGCCCAGCACGAAATCCTTCAAACTTTATTTCTTCTGAAATTTTCTTCGCAGCGCGATCAAGGTGCGGCTTCATTTCTTCTACTGATACCGTCACCGTAAACGCCACATGCCCCTTTGGAAGTTTTTCGAGTTTAATTTCCATAAAATAAGTTGTTCTACAAAAATTCGTCATTGCGCCTGCCCGCCTTTGGCGGGAGCCCCAGAGGGACGCGGCAATCTCGCGCGAAGCGTCATCCCGAGCTTGTCGAGGGATCTCATACACGTAGTCAGGGGATCCTTCAGCTCGCTTCGCTCGTTCAGGATGACAACATTCGCAATGACATACTGATAATATCCGTAGACTACCAGAACCGCACGGGATTGACAAGGAGTTAAAAATAGTGTATGCTCATTTGTTCTTTGAAAATTCAAATTCCGTAGCAAGGATCTTGTGACCTGTAATTGTCGACAGATCATTTGCTCCTTGCTACGGAAAAGCAAGAAGGTTCAACCACTCTTTTCTTCGGAGGTTGTCATGAAAAAGCAGCTACTTAGCGTCCTGTTAGTGAGTTTTTTCCTAGCTCTTACCCCCGCCGGCGTCGCGGTTGCGGGAATCGACGGGATCGTGACGGAAGCGATCGATGTCCCCCTGCCGCATTACGGGCAGGGAGTCAT
>JAUSHC010000065.1 GCA_030648795.1 bacterium
TCTCGTGTGTCCGAAATATCGCGCGCAGGATGTGAAGAAGATTGTGGCGGAGATGACACGGAAGGGGATGAAGAAAAATTTATGACGATGCTTCGGGGTCCTGCCACGCTACACCCCCATCCGACCGCATCGGTCAAGGGACCTGCTGGGGTTCGATGGGGGACCCCCTCCGCGTGTCACCCCTTCGCGATACTTCATAAAGTAATGGGAAAGAAAATATGAGGCCAAAGTTACTGAAATCTCGTTCTATTTTTAAGAATCGTTGGGTGCGAATTCGTGAGGATATTCTTAAATTTTCTGATGGAAGCGTTGCGCCGTGGTATATTCGCGAAGTGGGGGGTGTCGGACGTATTTTTTGTCTGACGCCGGAGGGGAAAGTGATACTCGTGCGCATGTATAAGCCGGGTGCGGGGAAAGTAGTGACGGAATTGCCGACAGGGCTTGTCGATAAAGGAGAAAATCCGAAGGCGACCGCTATTCGTGAATTGTGTGAAGAAACGGGTTACGTCGTTAATCGGCGCGCTGTGCAAAAACTTGGTGTGTATGAAATCAGTCCGACAGAAACGGAAGGACAAGTGCATCTTTTTATCGGAAAGAATGCGATACGAAAAGGGGATCCAGTAAAAAATCCGCACGAAGAGGGAGAGGTTCTACTTGTATCGCCTGAAAAGTTGTTGCACTATGCGCGCAATGGAACGATTGAGGCAATGGGGCAGGTTGCTTCGGTTTATATTGGACTTGATTATTTAGGATATTTTAACCCCACCCAACCTCCCCTTGAAAAGGGGAGGAGGAAAGATAAGGTTTCCCCTCCTTTTTAAGGAGGGGGTAGGGGTGGTTGCAACATCCTTGCAATTATAGAAGTATGAAAATTATTCGTTACGCCATTGTCGTCGTTATTTGTGCGGGAGCTGTTGGCTTCCTTTGGTTTCGGCATACGGTGAGTGCACCCGCTGGAAGCGATACAACACCTCGCCGTTTTGTTATTGTGAGTGGGGAAGGCGTGAATGCGATTAGTCGCAATTTAAAAACTGCGGGACTGATTCGCAATTCGCTTGCATTTGAAACGTATCTTTGGTGGAAGGGTATTGAGGGGCGACTTATCGCAGGTGAGTATGATCTTAATCCTTCGCTTTCTATTCGCGATTTGACGCGTGTGCTTGTTGCTGGCGAAACCATTTCACGTGAGCGTGACATTACCATTCTTGAAGGCTGGACACGCAAGGATATTGCCGAGTATCTCGAGAAAGAGGGTATTGTTAAAGCAAAAGATTTCTTAGATGCAACGAAAGATCTGGAAGGATATCTTTTCCCTGACACGTATCGGATTTTCAAAGATGCGACGGTGCAGGAAATTGTTGTGAAGATGCGTGGTAATTTTGACCGAAAAGTAACGAGCGAAATGCGTGCGGATATCAAAAAGCAAAAGAAGACGTTGGACGAGATTCTTATCATGGCGAGTATTTTGGAGCGCGAGGTGCGGACGCCAGAGGAGATGCGTCTTGCTTCTGATCTTTTTTGGCGGCGAGTAGCAATCGGTATGCCATTGCAGTCGGACGCAACAGTCAATTTCGTAACGGGTGAAAAACGTCCGAGTCCTCTATATAAAGATCTTGAAGTTGATTCGCCGTATAACACCTATAAGTATCGTGGCCTCCCGCCAGGCCCCATCGGCAATCCGGGGCTTTTCGCAATCACCGCGGCGATTTATCCGAAGAAGAATGACTATTGGTTTTTCCTTACAACCCAAGACGACGGCCGTGCGATTTTTTCAAAGACATTTGATGAGCATAATTGGAACAAAGTGAAATATCTGAAGTGATGATGTACGCGATTTTGCATAATATTCGCAGTCTGCATAACGTCGGTTCAATGTTTCGCACGGCTGATGCGGCGGGAGTAGAGAAGCTCTATCTTTGCGGTATTACTGGAACGCCGCCGAGGAGCGAAATCGCGAAGGTTGCGCTTGGAGCTGAACAAACGGTGGCATGGGAGTATGTACGGCGAACGGGGGATGTGATAAAAAGGTTAAGGAGACAAGGCGTGCATATCGTGGCGCTTGAGAAAACAAAGACGAGCGTTGATTATCGGGATTTTTCAACCACCCCCAACCCCTCCTTGAAAGGGAGGGGTGAAGATTTTGCACTTCTCGTCGGGAACGAAGTCGAAGGGTTGCCGCCATTACTTCTTCGTCTCGCCGATACTGTCGTCCACATTCCCATGCGCGGAAAAAAAGAATCATTGAACGTCTCCGTCGCATTTGGGATTATGGCGTATCACCTTACATTAAAGAGCTAATCTATGCGTGAAGGATTACCAATCAATCTATCGCAACCACAGGAATCGCGCGAACGAATCCTCCCACACAAACGGATGGTTCGTGATTATGCAATGCCGCAGGTAGAACAATCCGCGGAACACGAACCAAAGCATTCGTTCGTTCTCATGGGGCAGCAAGAGAAAGCTCTTTTTCCGCATTTTTATCGCAGTTTACCCGAAACGCATGAAGTCGTCCGGGGAATTTCCGAAATTCTTAAAGAGGTTGCGGGGGTTATGGGTGTTTCCGTGGAAGGTTACAGCGTCATGGTATATGAGAGTCATTTGCCGGATGCGCATGTGCAATTGTACGGAAAGGTGTTGCGTATATCGAATACATGTCTTGAAGCCATTGAAGGTGATCGCGATATGTTGCGCGCCATTATTGCGCATGAGGTTGGTCATGTGCTCCTCCAGCATGATGATGAGATAGAGAAAAAGGAATTTAAAGAGTTCGAAGAAAAACCAGTTTGGGATCCATTACAGGATCGCGTGATGAGCTATGAGGCGGAATATCAGGCAGATAGGACAAGTGCCTTTGCGCTCCATCGTCTTAATGTTGATACGTCCGCGATGCGTCGCTGTTTGGCGCGTCTTGATGCATATGCGCAGAAAATAATAGAGAATGAAGAAGATGATACTTCTTATTTGGATGGGTATGAGGGCGGCTCTTCGTGGGTTCTTGAAACGCATCCGCACACGACACGACGCGCAATTGCGCTTATGCGATTGGAACGATTGCTTGAAGCACCGCCATTAAAGCAGGCGAATTCGTCAAGCGCATTTCGTGCTTCGCCGGAAGATTTCTCTCCATTGTTTATGGAAACAGAAAGTATTCCTAAGGGAATATGGGCTAAGATAAAAGACGAAGAATACTATCGTGCACAGAAAGAGAAAGCTGAACGTAAAGAACGAGAGGAAAAAAGAGAAAAGGAGAGTTCGTCAAATGAAAAAATAGAAGGCGTTGTTAATGAAGTGATCGTGCAAGAATTAAAAGACCGATTTGATGAATCTATTGAGGAAGCAAAAAAACGCATCTACACGACGCATAGCGTTGATTGTTTTTGGGATGAGCGAGAAC
>JAUSHC010000067.1 GCA_030648795.1 bacterium
TTCGCGGGATCCTGTAAATCCTCGGCCGAAAATCCAGCCACTAACTCTTGTACTGTGTCGTGTATTTGCTTCTTTGTATCCTCTTTTGACCATTCTTCAAGCACAACTGGTTCGTCCTCCTTCATGTCTGTTTTTATTGGCTCATTTGCCACAACGCCCGCTTTAACATCGCGGATAAACGAACGAATCTTTGCTTCCGCATCCACCGTCGCATGAAGAATATTTTTTGCATCTTCATACTTACTCAATCTCAAATTACGCAAATCTTTCCGTATTTGGTGCAAGTCGTTTTGTTTATTCTCCGCCAATGCCGCCATATCTTCATTTCCACTTGCATCAGGCGTCAATTTCAAATCCGGAAGAAAATTAAAGATACTATCGAACTGCTGTTGAAGTTTGGACAGATGCTGCGCCTGCTCCTTCGCCATGTGTACATTTGGCATTTCTATCGATTCTTCGTCATCCAACCCTTCTTCCGCGAGCATTTCTTTTATACGATCCAACGACAGGGGTTCTTCTCCGGACTTCGAAGTCGTCGCAATATCCGATTTAGATAATTGATCAATTACGTTCGAATCCGCCTGATTTGCCACCACCGGTTCTCTTAAAATTTCTTGTATGTTGCCCTTTGCATCCGCGACAAACACTCTCGAAGCCCCTTGAATTTCTACCACGAGCTTTGCATCCGTTAAACTTACAGATCGCACCTCCTCCAACGCTTTCGCGTCCACAGCAGTATCTTCAAGCGGCGCGGCGGCCTGATCGATCCGCTCGATTACTTGCTGAGCGGCTTCCTCCAGCGCTTCCGCCGTCGCTTCGTGCTCAACCTTTTTCTCTTGCTCTTGTGATGATTTAATCTCTAATTCAAGCCCTTCCATTTGTCCTTTTAATGCATCTCGCTTTTGGGACTCCTCCAACATTTCTTTTTGCAAAACAACATACGCTTCCTGCTCCGCCTTCGAAACTTTTTTATCTTCGGCTTTCGCTTCCTTTTTTGCCTTCGCTCCCGCGCTCTTTGCAAAACTCTTTTCCATCCGCGTCATATCACTCGTCAATCTCTGCACGTTCTTTTCACAACGATTCCAAGAACCCGCCAATACATTCAATTGGTGTTTCTTCGCACTCTCGGTTTGTTGTGATTGTACCTCCGACATATTCCTATCCTTTTATCTTTGCACGGATATTCTCAAGTTTCTTTTGCTCGCCATCTTTTACCGCTGCACGAATAATAGCGAGTTGCTTTTGATGCAACGCCTGCAACCGCGCCACACACGCGTCGCCGATCTCTCTTATTTTTTCAATCTTCTCTTTATTGGTCATAACAAAAAACGCCGCAATTACGCGAGCGCTTTCTTCATTGCTTTCGACGACTCAATCACTCCTTTCGCAAATTGATCAAACACGTCTCGTTGCTTTATCTGAAAATCAACAATGTTCTCTTGCAGAAATGTGGCGAGTCGTTCCGGTGTCGGCTTTTCTTCGTAAATAATCTTTGCGTATGCATCGAGCGCGGCGGGCTTTAACTCCTGCATCACCATGAGGCCGATACGCTTTTCCAACTGCTCGCGCAGCCGATCAACATAACTCTCGTCGTACGACCCGTCCGCGTTCGCCAGCCCCGCGTCTTTCATCACTTGCCGCACAAATGCGCGTAAAACATCGTTCACCTGCTGTGTCTGACTATTGACGATTTCGAGTCCCATAGTATTGGATGTTAATAGAGAGGATATTAAAAGATCATAACAATAAATTGCGCCATTGTCAATTTCGAGATATACTCCGTATAGGTTTGTTCTTTTTTCCACAGTGGAGAACTCATCACATGTCGAACGAACAAGAGAGGTCCGTCATCATTTCAATGGCAATTCCAGCCTCTATGGCGGACAAATTGGACGGCATTCGTGCGAAACAAGGCGTCGACAGATCAACGTTCTACACTGGCATCTTGGGTCAAGTTATCCAATCATCCAAGCCATCCACCAATCCCGTTCACCCCTACTTCTAATCTACAAAAGTCCGTTCTAACGCCCGTGCATCCGCGCGGGCGTTTTTCTTTTATCTTAAAAATTTTATATGACAATTTGACTTTTCTTCTTTTTTGTGCTACAATAATTTCATCAAACTACTTATGCCTCGACGCAAAGCTCTCACAAAACGCGATACCATTGCTCATCTGCATCGGATGTGCAAACGCAAATCGAAACTCTACGCCGTATGGGACAATCACCCCTATTCGTACCACGTACACGTGCTTGTGGTGCTTGTTTTATTCTTTGGAACACTTAATGTTGCCAGTCAGCTCTGGCTCCCATTCCCACAATCTTCATACGTTGCAACTACCACATGGACGCGCCCGCAATCCCTGTATGCTGCAACTAAAATATGGGCGCAAACCGACTGGTCGGGTGGAAAGGATGGTGGGATCGGTCTCAACCCCGAGCATCAGACACAGTGGGACAAATACGAAACGGCGGACCCCGAAATAAGTACGGGCGCCGCAGTAACTCTTGCTTCGATCGTAGATGCAGTCACGCATGACACAGGCCTTTCTTCCGGAGCAAAAAACAATGTTTCGATATCTTCAAGCTCGATAACATTGAACATTGATATAACAAAAAACGATGACGAGCAAAAAAAAGAAGAAAAAAAGGAAAAAGAAAAAAACAAAACCGCTGATTCGTATGTTCTATCGGGAAATGTAACCTCGACGATTATTACCCTCAAACAACGGTCTGACTTCACGACACTCTCATGGAAAGAGACGCTTT
>JAUSHC010000070.1 GCA_030648795.1 bacterium
TATGCCGCCTCACCCATTGTAAGAGGAGCGGATGCCTTTGGTGTCGCAGGACGGATCTGCACCGACTCCGCATTCACGCTCCCATCGGTGTTGGCGCTCCCCATGACGGTCACTTGTTCCCCCACCGCAAGATCTTGTACCGATCCCGTTCCGGTTTTCATGACTTGTGTTGTGCCTGATAAAAAAACAATTTTTGATCCGCCATCACGAAGCTTCACCGTAATACTCTTGTCATCCTTCGAAAGAATTTCACCAGCAACGAGCCCACCAGATCCGCCACGCACGCCAGCCTGCGAAGCGCCTGCACCGCGCATTCCACCGTTACCCGTGCCGCCGCCGAATTGCTGACCGCGCGCCTGTCGCGCACTCGCACTCTTACTTTGATCATACCGCATGCCTGCATAGAATGCTGTACCGCCAACGATGATAAAACCGAGAACGATGGGAATGATTTTCTTCATATGATTTTCTACGTCATTGCGAGGAACGCGGTGAAGTCACCGCCTCTGGCGGGATCCCACCGTGGCGGGACAAGCCCATCGTGAGATTGCCACGCTTCCTTCGGTCGCTCGCAATGACAAAATTAAATTATTCATATCGTAATGCCACGATCGGATTTAACGACGCCGCTCGCCGTGCCGGATAGTAGCCAAAAATAATCCCAATACCTGCAGAAACGCCAAATGCAAGGAGAATTGAAGAAAGTGACACCTTCGTCTGCAAAATCCCAAAATACGTTACCGCAGATGCTATGAGCCACCCCAAAATAACACCAATGAGTCCTCCAAGAAACGTAAGCATCACCGCTTCCGTTAAAAATTGCACATTGATATCCCGCTTCTTTGCCCCAATGGCTTTCCGAAGTCCGATTTCTTTTGTTCGCTCCGTTACGGTCGTCAACATCATATTCATAATACCAATACCGCCGACCAAAAGCGATATGCCCGCAATTGCCGCAAGAAGAATCGTAAACGTATCCGTCACACTGGACGCGGTTGCAATAATATCCGCTTGGTTCAAGACAGAAAAGTCCGCTAATTGCGGATCAGAAATAGTATGTCGCATTAAAAGTAGATCAGTAATTTGTTGCTGGATCCCCGGCATGGATGCCGCGTTCTCCGCGGAAACACTAATGGTCGTCACGTACTCATCGCCAGCAAAAAAACGCTGTGCGCTAGAAAGTGGAATAAACAGCGTATCATCCTGATTGCCGAAACCCGTCCCACCCTTTGTCTTTGTGACGCCGATGACTTTGAATTCAATATTCTTTATGCGAATCGTCTGTCCGACGGCATCCGCTCCTTCGCCAAAAAGATCATCCCGTACCGCCGGCCCCAACACCGCAACTTTTGAAAGACGCAACACCTGTTGATCGGCGATGAACGATCCTTCATCAATCTCCACATTCCGCACAATGGGATACGCCGATGTCGTGCCGATGACTGACGTGTTGGTATTTTTGCCACGGCTTGTCACTTGATATCGCCCGGAGAGCTCCGGCGCAACCGCACGCGCGAGCGTAATCTCTTTTGCGATCGCGTCTGCATCGCCTTGTGTAAGTGTTCTTGCTGATCCTCTCCCAGCGCTCACTTGTACACCCGCCCCCCGCTGTGCGCCCGGCATCACCATAATGAGGTTCGATCCAATCGACTCAATACGCGACTGAATAGATCCTTGCGCGCCCTGCCCGATCGCCACCATGGCAATCACCGAGCTAATACCAATGACAATGCCAAGAATAGTAAGAAATGACCGCGCCTTGTTCGCAGAAAGCGCCATGTATGTTTCTTCAAAAATATCAATGATGGTCATACGTTTTTACTTAAACGGCGAGCGTGGGTTTTCGCATCACTGACAATAACCCCGTCTTTAATAAAAATAATGCGCTCCGCATACTGCGCAACATCATGTTCGTGGGTGATAAGGACGATTGTTCTCCCATGTTCAGTGTTCAATTTTTGAAACGTTCCCAAAACAATCTCTCCGGTTTTTGAATCAAGATTTCCTGTCGGCTCATCCGCGAGAATAAGCGACGGATTATTGACAAGCGCCCGCGCAATAGCAACACGCTGAATCTGTCCGCCGGAAAGCTCATTCGAACGATGTTGAAAGTGGTCACGGTCAAGTCCCGATGCCGCAAGCGCCGCTTCCGCTCGCGTAATGCGCTCTTCTCGAGCAACACCCGCATACACGAGTGGTAACATGACATTCCGAAGCACTGTCGCACGGGGCAAAAGATTGAACGATTGAAAAACAAAACCTATTTTGTCTTTGCGAATATCAGCGAGTTCATCATCAGAAAACTTTGCAACATCTTTTCCATCGAGCAGATACGAACCGGACGTTGGCGTGTCGAGGCATCCGAGAATGTGCATGAGTGTTGATTTGCCGGAGCCAGAGGGACCCATGATCGCAACGAATTCTCCATCATTGATCGTAAAACTCACGCCTTTCAATGCTTGAAATGCGACAGCACCTGTTGTATATGTTTTTACGACATCCTTAATTGCAATCATTTTTTGTTACTGGGTATACATTAATTTCTCGGAACCTGGAATCCGCCACCGCCTCTATTGCCACCACCCGCTCCTCCAAAAAGGCTCGGCGCTTGTGGCGTTGTTGTTTTTGCTCCCGCGGTAATCGTTCGTGTGATAACTTGATCACCTTCATTTAACCCGAAAATGATCTCTACCGATGTGTCATTGGAAAGCCCCGTTTCCACGACACGGCTTTTTGGCAGTACTGCAGAAGGAACACCCTGATTCCCCTGCCCATTCGGAAGCGGCGTATCGAATATTTCTACAACCGACACTCCTCCTTGCGTTTTCACCGCGCCCGCAGGAACGGTAAGAACGTCTTGTTTCATGTCCGTAACGATTGCGGCGGAAAGACTCATCCCCGACTTCACTCGTTCGTCTTGTGTGTCGAATCCGATAGTGAGCGTATAGGTCACTACTCCCTGCGAAACCGTTCCGAGCGCGTCAATTTCCATTACTGCACCAGTAATACTCAAACCGGAAACCGCATCAAACGTGAGTGTTGCTTTTTGCCCCACTTTAACTTTCGCGACATCAATTTCATTTAAAGAAATTTTTGCAATCTTCTGTTGTGTAATCAGTGTTGCGAGTACCGTACCGGACGATACGGTATCCCCTTTTTTTACATTAACTTTACTGATAATGCCCGAAAACGGCGCACGGACAGTATAGTCGAGAAGTGCCTCTCGCGCGGTAAGGAGCGCCGCCTCTTTACTCTGAATCGCGATTTTTCTTGCACGAATATCGAGCGCATCGGGACTCGCTTTTATTTTCGCAAGCGATAAGTTTTTCTCCGTAATAGATCGGCTAGTGCTTACGATGGTATCCTTGCTCGACTGAATCGTACGCCGAATTGAAAGAAGGCTCCCGATATAACCATTAACCTTTCCCGTATACGTGTTCAGATCAGCAAGATGCGTCGTGGAAAGCGCATTCGGCTTCGTACTGCGTTCCGCAAGCTTATCTTGATAAAATTGAATGAAATTATTCGCATCTTTTATTGCTTCTGCGATGCTTTTCGTTGTTTCGTATGTTTCATTCACGAGCGATTCAATGATGCTTCTCTCTGAAAATCTTCCGGCAACTTTATAGTCATCAAAATTTTTATCATAGGCAACGCGCGCATCTTGATATGCTTTTGACACCTCACTCTTGTATTGTACAATTTTCAGATCGATATCTTGTACTGCATTCACATAATAATCAACATTCCACTGATCTTTGTTTAATGTGCTTCCAAAAAGCATGGTGTTAAGCCCCGTCATTATTCCCGGAAGCTCCAGAAATGCGTTTGTTACGGCATTAAAGCCATCTTCATACGCCTTACTCAAATCGTCTTCTGCCTTTTTCTTTGATTCTTGCGCTTGAATAAGCGAGCCCTCCGATTGAAAGAGCGTCAGTTCATCTGCGGGTTGCAAGAGTTTGTCCAGGTCAAGCTTTGCGGTCTCAAGACTTGTTTCAGCATCGCGCACCGCACGCACGGCATCACGAGCATCTATGCTCGCAAGCAACGTTCCCGATACGACGTTCTGTTCCAATCGCGCAGGAAGCGCTACGATCTCTCCACTTACTTTCGACTTCATATCCGCTTGATCAACAACGGAAACTTGTCCGCTTCCAGAAACAGAAGCAATGACTGCTCCCTTCGTAACCGACGCAACCACATAGCGCACTTCCGCACTCGTAGCGGTAAATTTTTTATAACCGAAATACCCGCCACCCGCGATGAAAAAAAACAATGATACAAAAAAGAATTTTATGCCGTGCAATAGATTGAAACATATACAATTATTTTTTAAGCCGACGCTGAAGCGGCGATGGCATGATACGGATGAATTTCGCTTCAAGTTGTCCCACATCGTTCGGCTCACCAATAATCACCACAAAATCATCCAAAGAAAAATCGGCTGAACTCACTGCTTCTTTCCCACGTTGAATCACCGTTGTTGCATTCACCAACACGATTCTTTCTTTATTGTCACGTCCTTTGATCACAAGAGCCGGACCCGAAATTTTTATGATCTGTCCGGAGACACCGTTTGTATCAATAAGGTCGCGACCATCAAAATCCTTAAAAAATCCGCCGCGCGGCCCGCCGAAATTTTTGTGATAATTCTCTCCCCAGCGATACGAAAAATTCGCTTTCTTAAAACCGACCGCCACACCTGCCGAAAATACAATCAAAAAAAGAACGACTCCTCCGATTATCCAAAGTACCATGCGGAACTTTTTTGATTGGAACAATTTAATTGTGTCCATAAATATATTTCATATCACGGGTTATGATACGAAGTGATCCGAGAAATACGAGTACTGTCGCAAGAAATGCGGCGATGCTGACTGCGGGAAGCGATTCTAAAAGTGTAAACGCAAAATTCTGCCAATACGCAGCGACCATCCCTATGTCGGAAAACAGCAATGAAAAAAATTCGGCGAATCCGGATTGCACCATGTCTGCTCGCATCATATTAAATACCGGAAGCAGTGCAAAAAACGATACA
>JAUSHC010000074.1 GCA_030648795.1 bacterium
ACCGCGCCAATTTTTAACGTCCCTTTCGCAAAGCTCGGAATTGTTTTTGATTCATTCGTTGATTTCAGTGCAACAAACCAATAAAGCAACCCTGCTCCAATAACAACGACAAAAATACTCAAAAAAATCTTCTTTGTTTTACTCATAAAAAGAGGTGATACACTTATCGAATTAGCCCTTTTCTATGCAGGAAAGCATACTCTAGAATGACTGAAAAATCAAGCATCATTCCGGAAGAGAGAGGGTGCTGCCGATGCGCACGACAAGCCCATCACGTATAAGTCCTTGCGTGATTTTTTCAGCGCGCGTAGGAGGAATGACTAAAATACTTTTTAAATAACCAAGTGTCACGCCTCGTTTCTTCCGACGAACTGCGTCGAGAATTCTTCCGCGCCAGAAACGATCGGAATTTTTGAATGTCGGCTGTGGCTTCGCGTAGTGACTCTTTTTAATCGTGTCACGAAACAGCGGAAATGGACATACACGTTTTAGCGGGCATGTCTCGCACTTCGGTTTTGCCGCTGTACAGACAAGCGCACCCAAATCCATATGCGCGTGATGCCAAAAATACGCTTCATCTTTTTTCGTCGGCACAAGCGACTGCGCGTATTCGGCAAGTTTTTTTTCAGCGGGCAGTCGTTTCTTCTTTGTATTAAAAAACAAACGCCCGAGAACGCGTTTAATATTCGTATCAAGAAATGCTGTTTTACTCCCGCCGGTAAATGCCGCGACCGCACCCGCGGTATAATCGCCAACTCCCGGCAACGTGCGAAGCGCATCGATCGTTATCGGCATCACACCGTCAAAATCACGCAGAACTTTTTTCGCCGCTTCGTGCAAATACACCGCACGACGATTGTATCCCAGACCCGCCCAGCATTGAATCACACGGCTCCGTCGCGCGCGCGCCAATTTTTCGACTGTCGGAAACGCCTTGAGGAATGCCTGATACTTTGGAATCACCCGATCCACTTGCGTCTGCTGCAACATAATTTCCGAAACGAGCACTTTGTAGGGATCGCGCGTATGACGCCATGGCAAATCACGCCCCTTTTCTGCATACCAACGCAACAGTACGCGCTGGATTGCGGCGAGGCGCTTAGGGAGTAACAACGGTACCACGAAATTTTCTTTGTTCGAGGAAATTTTTGACATTGGGAAGATTCGCACCTAAAAATCCAACAGTAAGTTTATGTTTCTTCGCAAGCGCCGTTGCCACCGGATCAAAAGGTACATTGGATCCCGGCGTATGGCGACGGGGAAATAATTTTTGAAATTCACTCCACGAAAGTGCATGCAATTTTTTTGCTTCCGGATATTTTCTGGGATCGCAATCATAAATATAGTCCACATTGGAAAGATTCAGCACCATGTCCGCACCAACACCGATCGCGCATTTCACGGCAACGCAATCCGTCGTCTGCCCCGGTTTCTCCCCGCCTGCAAGCAGAATTTTTTTATTTCCGAATGCCCCGCTATGCGCTTCCGTGGGTTTCATAATCACCGTATCGTGCGCATAGTTCCCAAAAAGAATACGAAGAAGATGCGCATTCACACGTGTTACGCGAATCGCGATCCAATCGTGTTCAATGTGCGATGCAACACCCACATGCCGCAATGCATCCTGATACTGTCGAGCGATCGTTCCGCCACCCGTGATAATCACAAACTTCCATCCCTTTTGCACATAACCTACAATGAGCGATCGAAATTGTTTTAAAAACTTCGTATCAATCCCCGCTTTAGGAAAAATGAGCGACCCGCCGAGTGAGATGACGATTGTTTTTTTCATACCCAATAATAATAACATCACTACTAAAAAAGAATTGATAATTGCGCGCCAAAAATCATTTCGTCTGGATTCCCACCGCCCTTACTTTGAGCGCCATAAATCGTTACCGCACCTTCAAGGTTCCCAAGGTGAATCCCCTGACGTTCAAGTTGTGCCTTGAACTCATTGTCTCGATCAATAAATTTTACATCACCTGTTTCTCTTTTGTATGATATGGCTCCCTTCCAGTGACCAAAAATTATTTTTGGCTCTATAGTGACGGTGCGGTGTTCATTCTCTTCTCCAACCACTGTGTCTAAATGAAATTTTACCTCTCTCACGGATAACTCACCGCCAAATCGTATATACGGTTTTGGTAATAGTATACGCGGCGCCCCTGCCCGCTTCTGCACATTATCTATCTCCGCCAAAAAAGAAGAACCTGCTTCAAGAAAGACTGATTGCGGATGATGAGGATCTACATACGCTAGACGGAATCCCCCGCCACCGCCCGTTTCTATAGTATCAAAACTGTGTGCGGAAAGATTGTACTGCGCCGCAAGCTGTGCAGCAAGACGAGGGCGAAGAGAAATACCCTTCCCCTTTTCCGTCCACGCCTTTGCGATCGCCGCGTTCAGTAAAAGACTCTGCTGTTCGGGCGTCCTCACCTTTGTCCCACTCCAATCTTCTGAATCTTTATGTTGCGCAACTGCATACGTGATATCCAAACTTTTTCCTCTCGCACCCTGCGCATCACCCTCAACACTGCCCGTGCCAAATCGCAGTGCGTGCAATGATGCAAGTGCGTTCAATGGGTCCCGTCGGTCAAATTTCGTGACTGCAAAAAAATAGCCATTCTGATGCACCGTGACCTCGCTTTTTTCTTGGCTCACAGAAACATCGACCGGTAAGGGACTCTTCTCACCAAGAATCAATGGGTCCATGAGCATTGCATTCAAATCCTGCATGTTCCCCGATACACGAAGATCTTCGCCTGCACGCGTCACATATTGTGCTATCGATAGGCCCGACGCGTCATAATATGTATTATGGATTGCACTCGCGCCGTACAATATCTCAAGCGCGCGACAAGCATCCCGTATATTTGTGCTTCCGGTAGGAATCACTACGCCATAATCAATAAACACGATTCCTCCGTTTTTCTCTTGCACCCCCATCACCGCATGCCCACTTCTCTCATTCGTAGTTAAATCAGCAACGAATGTCGGTATGCCCATATCTCGTCCAAGTGTGGCGAGCGCTACGGCTATATGACGACACACACCAGTCGGTTGCACCTCGTCTGTTTTTGCAAATCTCATCGCATGATCAATCATCTGCGCATACGGAATTGCGTTTGTCTTTTTATCCGCATCATTATAGTTTCTAAGGAATGTCCTTCCAAAGTCGGCAAGAAGAAGAACCTTTTGCGCGTCAGAAAGTTGAGTGCCATTTTCTCGTATCGTTGCATTAAAAGCATCCATGCCCCCCTCCTCATACTGTTCCTGTAAAAGCAGTTGCACCGCATCCGTCCTCCCCAAGTCATTCCAATTGAATTCTCTTTTGAGCAGAACATTCGGTTTTATTGAAGAGTAGTTAGGATCCCTAGAAATGATACTAAGGGCACGACCAGCGTTTTCAGGAGTAATGGTGTACGCCAACGGAAGATCATTACCACTCTTGAGATAACCAACAAGATCCATCCGAAGGCGCTCAAAATGACCCTGCCCTTGTTTGTGTCGAGCTTTCTCCACGCCACTCACCGTATTCAATGGATCATTAATGCGTAACGGTTCTTGATATGAACTCTGTACACGAGATGCCGTCTTTACTGATGAGATATCTTCATGCTCCAGTACGCTCTGCTGTTGCTCATCCTCACGATCTTCTCTGCGCTCATCCTTGCGCTGTATAGACGCTGCAGATTTTTCTGACGCAACAAATGTAGCATCTTTTTCAGGAAGCTCGACGCTTTCAATGCGTTTCGTGTCTTCTGGCGCCTCGGCTTCGGCGGTGATATGTTCAGCCGCGATTAAAAGGGATAATGCAGTAACCAAGGGGATTGCCCCTCGTTTCAGGAAATGATCTTTGAACCATCGTCCAAAAACCGTATTTGCAGTTGCATCGAGTACAGTATCAAGTTGTTTGTTCACCGCCGCCTCCAGGCTCTTTTTTGATCGTAACGCTGACTCCGAAAAAGAAATGCCAAAATCTGCGAGTCGATTTAAAAAACGCTTCTCCGTACTATGAGAAGATAAAAAATCTTCCTTCTCTTTTATTTCTTTTCCTCTTTCTTCTTGAGATGATGCACTTTCCCTCATAATAAAGAATATACTGCTATGCCAAATGCAATTGCACATCAATCCCCGCTTTGGGAAAAATGAGCGATCCGCCGAGTGAGATGACAGCGATTTTTTTCATACTCAATAATAATAACATCGCTATTAAAAAATAATTGAAAATTTCGCACTAAATTCCAGCCCCTTCTTCCCGCCAGGAAGCTGTTCTTGCGCGCCGTAAAATGTTACCGCTCCGTGCACGCCGCCAATGCGGATATCTTTCTCCAATGCTTCGCGCAACTCCTCTCCTCCCGATATAATACCAATTCCTTTTTTCCATTTAACCGTCCCACTCCATTTTCTAAACTTAATCTCCGACTGCACAGAAAGACTCTCTTTTTCGTATCCACTCTCAAGAATCGTTTCCATAGAAAATTTCGCTTCACGAACAGGAATAGTCGCACCAATCTTTGCATAGGGCGACGACAATAGTACCGGTGCAGATACGCCATACCCTTGCACATCAGCAAGACGTTCTAAATCAAAAAATACGCCACCCTCCAGATAGAATGACTGGGGGGTCTTCGGATCAATATACGCAAAACGTTCGCCAAGACCCATACCGACCTCTATGTTCGACAGATGGCTCGCATTCATACTGTATTGCGAAGCCATCTGGAATGCCGTAATCGTTTCAGATGATAACGCTTTAGTGATGTTGCTACGTAGAGCAAACGAAGATGCGCTATTCAACAAAAGCCCCTCCTGATCTGTCCGCCTTGCTACCAAAAAAGGATCCTTATGCTGTGCCACAAAATACGTTACGCTTATGTCGGTAGCAAGAGAGCCTGAAGCATTAGAGTCACCACTGGCCTCGACATTACTCGCCCCGAATCGTAATGCCTGCAATGTAAGAAGTGCGTTTAAAGGATCTTTCGTTCGATCAAACCGAACAGCAGAAAGAAAAAAACCGTCGTGTTGTAATGTCACTTCACTCTTTTCAGTGTTTATAAAAACATCAACCGGCCTCCCCCTATTCTCTCCAAGGAGTAGTGGGTATTGTAGCAGTTCAATTCCGGGATGCATCCCTGCCGCACTGCGTAAATCTTCTCCAGCACGAGTGACATAGGATGCGCGTGCTTTTCCTTCTGCATTGTAAAGCATATTATATGTGGCGCTCGCCCCATAGAGCATTTCCGCAACACGCGCCGCGTCACGAAGATTCTGCGTCCCTGTCGGTATTACAATACCATAATCAAGAA
Source organism: bacterium (assembly GCA_030648795.1). GTDB lineage: Bacteria > Patescibacteriota > Patescibacteriia > JACQSD01 > JACQSD01 > JAUSHC01. Next base: position 5,313 of record JAUSHC010000074.1, read on the forward strand.
AAACGATGTTTCCGTCTTCTGTTTTTATCCCAGTAAGCGTGTGCCCTGCTTTTTCTTGTGTCGCTATACTCGTTACAAAAGATTCGAATCCGAGGTTCGTTGCGATTCTCCCAATCGCAACGGAAATTTGCCGACATTGCCCAAGAGGAACTACTTTTTTTCCTAGAGCCTCCGCTACCATATTCTTTACCATGTCTTCCATCGAGATAGCACCGACCGCATTTCCTTCTAAATCATAATTCTCAAAAAATAACTCACCAAATAGACTAAGATGTAATATTTTTTCTCTTTCTGATGATGTCCGCCCCATCTCATGTAAACCATCTTGAAATCTAGAAAATCCTCCTTTAGCGTATTCCTCAAAAAGGTCATACTCTTTCTGTCTAACGAGCTGACGATCGACATCCAGCATAGTATTGAATCTACTATCAGAAAAAGATTTTGTCTGTTTCGTGAATGATAAGAAAAATCTCTTAAACGCTCCATACGCAACGGGCAGGTCGCGCTTTTCCTTTGATTGCTGTTCAAGCCAAAAAGTAATACGACTGCGTCGCTCCCGTTCCTCTCGTTCCGCATCCCGCTCCGGCGCTCGTGTTGCTGTTCGTATTGGAGTAGGCATCTCCGGAGATGCTTTCGCAAATTCCGTCATAATCAAAAGCGAGAGCGCCGCAACAGCAGAAAGCATTCCCTTTTTTATCGGAACATACTTACGCAAATTATCGGTAAGCGGCGTCTTGGGTGCATCGGCAAGCGCTTGCCTCACCGCTTCCTCCGCTTCTTTTTCTTTTGCCTCCCATCCCGCGGACTCGTCACGCCAAAGCTCTACACCAAGATCCTTCAAACGATGAAAAAGTTTCCATACGGCATGTTCCGGATGTGGCGACTGTTCGCGCACCTCCTTTTCTTCCCGTATATCCGGATCAATGGCTTCAGCGCGAGGCTCTTCCTCGGACGATTTTTCAGAATACAGACTCATACGTATGCAATGGCGGCATAGACTGCTATGCCAAATGCGACAGAGATATTTATGTTTCGGAAAAAATATGGGGCGCGAGAAACTGCTGCAAGCGCGCGGGATCGGTGTCGCGCAACATCGGCTGCAATAAACCGATCGTTCGCAACAGCACAACCCACTGCTCTTTCAAGACAAGCTTTTTCTCTGCATAAAAATCAAGAAGCTCTGTAAACAACCGCTGCATATCACCCATATCACGAAACCCAACCAACTGCTTACTGCACCACTCGCTCACCCACGTTGATACATCGTTGCCTGAAATTCCTTCAGGTACTTCTGTCATCGCGGTAAAAATATCTGCAATAACCTTCGCGTCCGCACCAAACAGCATACCACGAATGAGGTCTTTTAAAAGCACACGATCTTCTTTTGCCAATCGCCCGACATGGCCCGCGTCAAACCAATGCACAAGCGCCTTTCCGTCCGAACGTTTCGCAACGGAAAAATTTCCCAGGTTCGTGTCTGCTTGATACACCCCGACCGCAATGATCTGCCGTAATACTTCAAGTGCAACGGACTGCCGCACTTGCTTTGCGTCGATACCCTGCGCCTGAAGTGCAGTGTCGTTGTCCATCGCAACACCCTCGCCATAATCGGTGACAAGAAAACGCCCGCGACTCTCTTTATCATGCACCGGCGGTGCTGAAAAATACACATCATCAATCTGTGGAGAAAGTACGCTAGCGAGCTCTTTCGCTTGAGCCGTCTCACGTTTCGTATCAATCTCCTCCACCATGTGGCGACGCGTTACTTCTGCAAGATTTTGCGGCAATCGAACTCCACCATAATTCTTCGAATGTTCATTGACAAAATGAACGATCGCATCGAGAAACTCCGTATCTTGTTGAATTTCTCGTTCGATGAATGGATGAACAACCTTTGCGGCAATTCGCTTTCCATTCAATAACTTCCCTTCATATACTGCCGCCATTGAACCTTCACCGACTTTTTTTCCTACAAGCGCAAAGGGAGAGTCTTCTCCATATTCGCGGTACTCGTATTCATAGAGCAATGTTTTATCGATCGCACGATTTTTATCGGAAAGAGCGCGAAACGCTGTTGTCCATTCCGGAGGAAGTGTCGCAGTCTGTGTGGCAAGATATTGCCCCGCCTTAATAAAGACCGGCCCGTATTCCCTGAAAAGCGACGCCGTAAGATCGGGTAATGATTTCTTCGCCTCACGAGAAATATACCAAAGATTGAGAAAAAGATTCGGAATCTTTTCTTCCGGACAATGCGCAAGAGCGAATGCAAGAAGATCAACAATCGATTTCTTCTCTTCTTTCGAAAGTTCTTTTGCAAATTCCCCTTTCCGCACGATCGTTCCTGCCGCGCGCCGTAAAAATCGTTCTTTCCCGCTTTCCCGGAGCACACCGTGCGGACCCAAAAGGACGAAATAAAGAAGATCCGCCTCCTCACGACGCGTAGTCGTGAGACGCTCCTGTTGCACAAGAAGATCGAGCGGAGCGCCAGAATACTTTCCGAGGAGTGCCAATGCATCGGGCTTCTTCACAATATACAGCGATGTTTTTATTCTTTCACCGGATTCCCTCTCAAAGGCTTTTGCTCCTTCAAGAAGGAGTACTTCCCTATACGCATCTTCATGACCCGTGCGCGTCCCTTGAAATTGCGCATCGATCGCTGAATAAAAAGTACGATGCCCCAAAAGATACAGGATAATTTCTTTTTTATCAATAGGTTTCATTTCACGTGCGGCATCAAGGATAGATTCACTCGTGGTTACCATTGTTGATGTCCGACGCCGTATCACTCCTGGCGGTGGTTCAGCAAGAAAGCTCGCAAGATTGAGTGTTGTTGCTTCCGAAGGAGCCGCGTCAATCAACGGGCGCAACAGATCGTCACGCAGATATGATGGATCGGGGTAACAAAGGATAATCGCACGCAACCGTTCTCCCGCAATAGCAGGATGCATCCCATGAAGCGCATCACGAACACGCTTTTGATCATTTGAAGGAACAGCAGAGAAGAACCGATTCGGGTCTTTCTCGTAGAGTTGCCACAATTGCTGTGCGCACGCAACACGAAGAAATGCGTTCGTAAACCCCTGACTCAACGTAAAGAGAAGTGGTACGTCTTCATTTGTTGCAATAAAACGCTCTTGCAATGTCAATACATCTTCAACGTTTTTCAATTCGCCCCATCCAATATATGTAACACATAACTGATCTCTTTTTGCGCATGCCACGGGAAACGTTTCGAGAAGAAGGGCAAGTCGATCGTTCGGCGAAACGCGGGCGGCTATCTCTTCACGATATTCCGCCCTTTCCCAAAGCTGTACGACCGAACGATAGAGTGGAACATGATCATCAAGTGCGGCATAGGCAGATGGCGTATACCGATCACGCCCCTCTCCGAAATATACTTCTTCGAATTCTTCCGCGGTGAGAAGAAGTGCCGCGACACTTGGATCCTCTTCGCGCACACGATCAAGTATTACCCCACCGCCGGAAACTTGAGAACCCTCTGCTTTTCGATATTCATTCCACAAACTCCGCGCAACTTCTGCAATGCGTTTGGACCAGTTCACATGATCGAACGTTCCCTTTATCTTTTCTAATGCGTCGCGGCATTGTTCCTTTGAAGTTGTTTTTTCTTGTACCAATTTTCCCAAATCACTTTCGGGCGTAGAAACTTTTGTAGGAGATTTTTTCTCGAAAAATTCAGACTGCAATGAAAGTGACGGCTGTGTTTCTACCCAAGCGAATATCGGCTTCATCAGCACCGATGCGACTGGTGACGTTTGCGGTGTGCCACGCATCAATTCATCTCCATAATCATCAAAGAGTCGAACGAGTGTTGTTTTTTCCGCATCCGTTTCCGCTTTTGAAAAAATAGTGACACAAAGATCAAAAATGCGCGCCTGATCATACGGAAAATAGAACCCATGCTGCATACGAAACTCTCGCAAGAAGGTAAGAACCTCTGTGACTCCTTCACTGCTTGCAATATTTTCTTTTTTCCGAAACCATTCTCGAATAAGAACGGAAGTGAGAAAAAAAATTTCAATGGGAAAATTGTTATCCCCTTCATAATAATCATAAGCGCCACCAAGCATGACGTTACAATCAAGTCGTTTGGAAAATTCTCCAGACAAACCACTCGACGGATCACGATAATAATATCGTATTGGTTCACAAAAACGTAAAAGACGTTGAATACTCTCCAAAGAATAATCCTCGCAATCTGCGAAAAGATCGTGAAGCCCCTCCTTTGCGACCACAAGCCCCATGGCTTGATCCCACCATAACCGTATTTTTTCTACATCCGTATCAACAAATGCATTGACCTCATCCGGGAGATAATCAAGTGGAGTCGCTTCTTGCCCTTCAAGAATCCAATTATTCGAAGCAATAGAATTGAACATTCGATCCTGTAACTG
>JAUSHC010000087.1 GCA_030648795.1 bacterium
GCTCGCGCCTTAGCCACCTTAGTACTTTACCAGCGTGGATATGATTTTCGTCGATTGTTTGCATTAGAAGATTTTTATAATACTGATCGACCGTCATATTACAAAGCCATTAATTTAGGCAAAACTTATGATGAACGACGCACAGATATTACTTCCTGGTTAGAATATTTTGTCAAAGGATTTAAAGAAGAAATTGATAAAGTAAAAAGTAAAGTATTGCCGTTAGTTAATCGTAATATTAATGGAAAAATTAAGTCACAAATTTATCTTACGCCCGATCAGCTAAAAATTATTGATTTTTTAGATCAAGTTGACCGAATCAATGTAAAAGACGTAGAAAATATTTTATCTTCTCCAAAACGAACAGCGCAGTTACATCTGCAAAAACTGAAAAAAATTAAAATGATAAAAGCGGTCGGAAAGGGCAAATCTACTTCGTATATAGCAAATTCATAATGCGGTTCCCGCTTCGCATACACCGATTCGTTAAACGAAACGACGAAAAAATTTCAAAATGAACCCGACCCCGCCGCAAGCCGCGAGGTATTCGGGCATGCATAATAAAAATGTCTCGATTACATATTCTTCGCTGCAGCTCGGAATTAATAAAAAAATATGACTAATAAAGAATATACATGGGCAAAAGCTAAGGCAAAAGATTGGAAGAATTATTTACCACCCACAAGACCTTCTATCTCCGAACTAGCTGTTATTGAAGAATATTTTGTTGATTTAGTTAAATCAAATCCTAGAAAAAAGTATACATTAGCAATTTTAGGTTGCACAGTCGAATTCAGAAGCTTAGTACATAAATACGGTATGGAAGTAACGATAATAGATTTTTCCAAATTACACTTTGAAATACTATCTGAACAGTTCATGACGTATAAAGGAGAGGAAAAATTTTTAGAGATGGACTGGAGAAAGATGAAAAGCGGGATAAAATTTGATTTCATTCTCGGCGACTTGGTCGTTAACATGCTTGATAATGAGAATCGTGAATTAATGCTAAAAAATATACACAACATGTTAGCTGAAAATGGACTAGCAATTCTAAGAAGCTGGATAGAGCCGAAAGAAAAATTATTGAATTTTGAGTCAGTGCTTAAATTTGTCAGAAAAAAATATCCAAATGTAAATTTTTATACTTCTACTGCCGGATATGTATACCCTGCCTATATTAACAATTCCGAATTTGGAGATGTAGGCAAGCTAAAAAACGATTTAGAAGATCTAAAAAAGAAAAAATTGATAACTTCTGCTGAATATAATTATTGGCGTGATCGTTTAAAATACGAAATTAAAGGAGTTGCCGTTCCCAAACTCAAGGTTCTGAATAAGCAATTTTCAAAATACTTCAAAATAAAAAAAATGAAACAAGGGGTTGATATTTTTTCGGATATATACAAAATTCATTTTTTAAAGAAAAAATAAATAAGCTCTAATTTAAAGAGGGGAAAAGGAAGAAAACTTTATTAATTTTTAAAGGAATTTTGGCAAACATCAGATATGCCGATACGTTAAAATCGATGAAAGAAAATTCAGTCAAAATAAGGAATATAATTAATCGATTTTTGTATAAGAACATTGCAAAACCGATCTTTTTTCATATTGATCCCGAAAAGGTGCATGATACGATGATATTCTTAGGAAAATTTTTAGGATCCAACATCATTACAAGATCGTTAACATCAATATTCTTCAATTATTCAAACAAAAAATTGGAGCAAGATATTTTGGGAATAAACTTTAAAAACCCCATTGGTCTCGCGGCTGGATTTGACAAAAACGCATCCATCGTGAAAATATTGCCTTCCGTCGGATTCGGTTACGCGGAAGTCGGATCAATAACAGGGGAATCTTGCGAAGGGAATCCCAAACCACGCTTATGGAGGCTCAAAAAATCCGCGGGGCTCGTAGTTTATTACGGATTAAAAAACGATGGGTGCGCGAAAATAGCAAAAAAATTGAAAAACGAAAAATATACTGTCCCGATTGGAGTAAGTATTGCTAAAACAAACTCCAGACAGACCGCAAAGAAAGAAGCAGGCATACATGATTATGTAAAAGCCTTTTCCATGCTTAAAGACATCGGAAGCTACATAACCATAAATATTAGTTGTCCAAACGCATTTGGCGGACAACCATTTACAAAAGCGGAAGATTTGGACGATCTTCTTACAGAGATTGAAAAAATCCCATGCAGTAAACCGATATTTTTAAAATTGACGCCAGACCTTAGCGCAAAGGAGCTGGATGCTCTAATACACGTTTGCGATAATCATCGAATTGGCGGATTCATTTGCACTAATTTGACAAAAGATAGAACAAACGAGGAAGTTAAAAAACATTTAAAAGATTCCAACATAAAAATGGTTGGGGGGATTAGTGGAAGACCAATCAAAGAGCTTTCAATCAAGTTAATAGACTACATATACAAGAAAACAAAACGCAGATATATTATTATAGGATGTGGCGGAGTATTTTCAGCCAAAGACGCTTACGAAAAAATCAAAGCAGGCGCATCGTTAATTCAATTGATTACGGGGATGATCTTTGAAGGTCCACAACTCATCAGTGAGATCAATCAGGGTCTCGTGACATTATTGAAAAAAGATGGTTATAAAAATATTTCACAAGCAGTTGGAAGGTATAATTCGCCCTAAAATTATATGAAAAATTTTGAAAATCAACAACCAAAAACTCATGCTGAAGAAGCTAGAGACGTAATTTTGAAATCGCCGGAACAAATTGAGGAACAATTTCGAAGAACAGCAAACTCTTGGCTTGCGTGTTTTGGTAGCCGTGTTTTTGCGATAGAAACATATTTATTTGGTAAAAAAGTGGAGGATGAGCTTGGGTCGGAAAAATATAATGCTGTTCTGCAAAAATTAGAGGCTCTAAAACAAAAACTTTACGATTTAAAACAACAGTATCCTGACAAACATACTATCCCACCAGATGAAATCAAACAAGAATTACTGAATCTGCTCGATGTGTTGAAATAGAATCTAAGCAGATAAAAACAAAAAAGAAAATTGCTATTATTGGTGGTGGACTTGCGGGGTTATCTGCGGCGAAAAAATTGATAAAAGAAAAAGCCCGTTCCACATTTGTGTACTAGGGCTTGCTATGATCAAGGCATGGGATTATTCGGATCCACAACCTTGCTCGCGTATTCCCATACGCGATAGGTAGTAGGATCGTAGAATTTTCCGTTGGGCATGTGGGAGAGTGTGCCTGCACCCTCTAGTTGTCTGGTGTAAATGGAGTTTTGGGGGAGAGGGCTTACAGTGAAGCCCATGTCCCTAAGCGCTGTTTCTACTTTTTTTATTTCGTTTTTCGGTAGAATTTTTTCCGCCTGCTCTTTTGTCGATGGCTTGATAATGGAGAGACGGAAGAAGCAATGTTTTGTCATTGGCGTAAGTGCAGAGCAGAACGCGACGAATTCCTCATGATCGTAGCCACCAACAAGACCCGGAGCGATACAAACCGTATCTTTTGGATTTGCATGTATCCAAGTCTCGATCATTTCGCCTACTTCCTCTGCAGGCATGATGTTTCTTTCGTACGGAGGGCGCGATATTTGCAGGTGGATGGAAGCGCGATCTTGATGTTGCTCCTGCCACGTTTTTACATTTTGGAATGTCTGGCGTGTTGTCTTTGTATTCTTGAAGGTCGTACTAATCTTTAAGCGCAAAATTTTATCGTTGCACCCGAAGAGGGTAAGTAGTCTATCGAGAACTTCTGGAAGAATAGGCGTTTCCAAAGGTTCACCGTTATCAGTGAATTTCAGAATGAGTTCACGATTATCCTTCTTGTGCGTATGGGCGATTCCGTGGAGAAAAAGCGCCAGTCTGAAAAGATCAATGATTTCTTCTAAAGCTAAGTTTCGGTAGTACTTAAGACAAGAAAATACGCAAAAGGGACAGAAGTGTGCGGAACAGCCGTATTGTGTACCACCTTGCACCATGAGCTTCTGTTCGCAATCGTTCTGATCCGGTGACGTCTCATCAACAATAGCTGTAAGAAAGAAATCGCGTAAATCGTTTGGTGCTACATGAATTCCTGTATACATGGCACCGTTGTTCATGTATTGACCAGTTACCGCTCGCGCCAACTTCAGACTGTATGGTCCCTGAAGAATCTCTTCGTTGATGTCACAAACTCGGATGACATTTTTCATCACAGATCTCCTTTTTTGATTTTCAAAGAACAGAAAAAACCTCCGTTGTGGAGGTCTTTGGTTCTCTGGTGTAGATGATGTTACTGACTATGCATCAACGCAAAGAAACTCCACAAAAAAAGTTTGGGCTTTCTTTGATTTTGCTGATTGTGGAGATATTCTTTTTATCATAGCGATTGTAGTTAGTGAATCCAGTATCGTTAACGAATTCTTATGAGAAAAGTTACAAAAGAGGAGAATGCGAAATTATTTTATTATCGCGGGTCGAGTTTTTCCGCTTTATCGATGAAGAGAATGCCCTGAATGTGATCGAATTCGTGTTGAAGTACACGCGCGAGAAGACCTTTTGCTTTTTCAGTAACTTTTTTGCCTTGGTCGTTTGTATAGCTAATCGTGAGCGATGTAGGACGTTTTACAGGACCAAAGACGCCGGGAACAGAAAGACATCCCTCTTCAAAGCGAATTTTTTTCCACCCAAACCCTTTTAACGTTGGATTCATATAGGCGCTGTAACCCGTATCGGTACGGACAAGAAACAGTCGAATATTCACACCAACCTGCGGCGCCGCAATGCCGATGCCATCAGCGTCAATCATCGTCTCATTCATATCGAGAATGAGTTTTTTTATTTTTTTGCTTGTCGCATCTTCGACATCTTTCGATCGTTCACGGAGGGACGACGTTGGATGTTTGGTGAGTGAAAGTATTGCCATATAAATTATCATAGCTAAAAAAGAAAAAAGTGTCCAGAAAAAAAGGGTACGGTTGAATACGTACCCTTGGGTTTATGCGGCGATGCGCGCAGTAAGCGCATTTACGTTGAGAACGCCGATGTAGGGATAGATATACATGGCGTAGTGGCGAAGCCCCGCAACAATGAGCGGAAGCTTTGCTGCTTGGTAATTGCGCAACCGGAGCCATTGCCGCTCGTCCGTGGCGTAGACCGGCGTGGGCGCCGTATACGCGATGGCGGGACCGTGATCGATCTCCGTGTCAATAAAGTGCAACGTGGCGCCTGTCATTGTAGAAGCACCACTCTTTGCACGCTCGATCGCATCGGCGGTCGGTGTCTTTCCGCGGAAGCAGTAAGGATGCCCTTCTACGGTTACCGCGGGATTAATGTTCAAGACTCGTCCGAAGAGTCCGAATGCATCCGTGATGAGGTATTCGATTCTCGCCATGTAGTGGTCGGAGATGAGAATGTCCGCTCCGAGGAACTTCATGAGAATAGAGATCCTCCGCTCGAAGTCAAATTTCCGTTCACGGCGAGCGGTAATGGCGTCAAGCGATTGTTGGCGGAAGTCGGATCGGCAGTGGTGGGTATGCACCATGAGTGACGAGCCATTCGGCAGCACGAGATCAAGCGGGTAGATCCATGGCTTTCCGAATTTTGGTTCGAGCGGATAGTCGCTTCCGTGCATGTCACGCTCGATATCGTCAGTAATGACGCCTACCACTTCGATGATTCGGTGAAGCGCTCCACCAGGACGTGTTGCATTGACTGTCCGTTCGATTGCTCCCTCCATGTACTGTTCGCCGTTTTCCGTTGCAACGACGATGCCATTTTTGTCGCGCGTGCCGGTATCACGAACCGACGTCAAAAACATGACACGAATCGGCTTTACCGGTTGAACAGGGGAAAGGTTCCAATCCCCACAAAACGTAAAGTCAGACACGATGACACCTCCTTGTAATCGATCTTAGGCTTTCCAGCGCCCTGCGATGAGAGCAATGCTGGCACTTAAGAAAAACAATTCTTCTTACATGTCAGTATTCCTCTAAACCCCGTTAGAAGTCCTTGAAAGAAAAATTTAGGCAAATTTTTCTCTTAGGGTATAACGGAATAATCAAAGAAAGGAGGATAATCGTTTTTTAAAAATACTTATATAAATTATACAGACTTCTAACGGGGTAAACGAAACCCGCCTCCTCGATGTGTTCGAGAAGGCGGGGGAGTGTCTATGCTCGTATCTTACGACAGCCACAATACCGCCTTCTCGCGTGAAGCTTTCTTCCCCTTTTTCCAGTTGGCGATGATGGCGTAGTTCATACTGTTATCCCCAGTTTAGCAAAAGAACTGTGTTTGGTCAAATTTTTATGAGTGACGGAACGCGCAGAATGAACCCGACCCCGCCGCAAGCGGCGGGGTAACTGGGCGGGTACGTTATGAGTGGAGTCGGCTCCGCCGACAGTATATTTGCATCGGTTGCCCTTCATCCTCGCGGCAAGCCGCGAGGTATTCGGGCATGCATAATAAAATTGGGGTCGGGGCAGAGTGTGAGATAATATTCCTTTTCCGATGGGCGAGCAACGCTAGGGAAGTCGCCTTCTTTTGGTATGTTCATAAAAGTGTTTCTGGGTCAATGTCTAAAAGAATATCGGAAGGAATTTTTTTAAGGAGTGCAGTAAGTGATTGTTCGTACGGCGCGCGAAGAAGCCGATACCAGTAATAATATTTGCCGCGCTTCGGCGGATGCGAGGGAAATACGGCACTTGTTTCGACGTCCGCGAACGAAAGTTCTTCGAGACGTTTTTTCGCTTTTTCACTATCCGTATCTTTCGCAATGCATTTTATTAAGCGTGTAAAAGGAGGATAGCGCATTTTTTTACGTTCTTCAAGTTCGTGTGCGAGGAATGATAGGGTATCGAAAAGCGCATGTTCGGGAGAAAATGTTTGCAGAACAATCGATGCGTGATGATGTGATGCGATCGTACGGGCGATGGCAAGTACTTGATAGAGATTGTCCAGCGTTTTGAAATCGGGAATTGCGAGAGGGGAAAGAGCGTCGATAAAACCAATAAGTGCGATTGGTTTTTCTTCCGGTGTATGCCAAAGCAATGCATCGAGTGCCGGGTAGGTCTGGAGCACGATGTTTTTATACAAAGGGAAGAGGTCGCGCAGCGTCTTTTCAATTTGCTCATTACCTTTTCCCTGTGGAGTAAGGGCTGTGCCGTGACACGATGGACACGTGAGTGGTACGGGTTTGGTTGCAAAACAGTGATGACACCGTAAAAGGTCGTGATCTTTTGTATCTTTGTGATGCGTGAATGGCAGCGCGCAATTTGGGCACGAAATAACCACCCCGCAGTCTTTGCAGGCAATAGACCCCGCGTACCCCGTTCGATTATGGAAAAGGAGGATGCGGTCGTTCGGATCGCGTTCCGTAATCGCTTCACGCAACGTTTCGGTGATATACGGATGTCCCGCGGAAAAACTCTCACGAAGATCAGCAATCACGATAGACGGATCAGTGGGGGATGGAGTTTCTATAGTCGCCGAGCGAAGCGTATGACGTCGCTCGAGAGAAGGGGATGGAGAAGAAAAAAGTGCAGGAATATTCAGCGTTTTTTGCAAAAGCTCAACACATCGTCGCGTGTCATAGCGAGGGCTCTGTTCTTCCTTCCAGCCGTAAGCGTGTTCGTGATCAAGAATAATTCCTTTGAGATCCTGTATCGGTGTGAAAAGTGCAAGACGCGTTCCGATAATGATACGCTTTTTCCCTTGTGCAATCCGTTGCCATGCAATGCGTTTTTCCTTTGACGAAAGCGTGCTATGCACAAGAATAAGTTCGTCTTTATATTTTTCCGGAAGATACGGTAAAAACGCTTCCACATCATTCCATTGCGGGAAAAGTACAAGAATTGATCCATGTCGCAACGATTTCTCAATATATTTTAAATACGCAACGACGCGCTCTTCATTTTTATGCCAAATGAAAAGTAGCGGACTCTTTTTTTCTTGCACGACTCGCGCGATGGCGGCAAGTGAGTTTTTGCCGATGCGTAACGCGTCATACTCCCCACCAATTGCAGGAAGTTTTTGATTTAAGGCGTCCTTTACCTCCTTTACGCCTATTGAAAGAAAGATGCGTAAAATCGTAGAGGATGGTGCCCCGATGTCTTGTTCGATGGCGCGAGTAAACGGTTCCCAATACGATGGAAGTAAAGAGTCTGTGCGTACTGCGAGAATATCTTTTAATTGGAAAGAAGATATTTTCTTTTCTTCTATTCCGATGACGACGCCATCTATTTTTTGCGCGCGAAAAGGGATACGTACGAGCGAGCCGACAACAACACCCGAAAGCGTTTCGGGAATTGCGTAATCAAAAAAATGAAGCCCTCGCGGAAGGCGAAGGAGGGGAATGACGCGAGCAATGCGCATTGGTTTTTCGGGAGTTTATGTTTTTAGCGGAAATTCCGCCACAAGAAGTCCTGTGTCGAATGCGGTTTCAAAAGAAATCTGCTTGTAGCTCCATGGAAGTCCATTAAGAACACCCATAAGGATAAGCAACGGACGCAGGCCACACATGTCAAATTTTTTCAAATCCGCTTCGGAGGTCGTGAAAAGTTCTTTTGCTTTTTCATCGGATACGAGATGCGCAAGTATGCCTTCGTTGAATTGTTGTGCTCCAGAGCCTTGCCCGAATGTCGCGGAAGCAATGACGGCAAAACGCTTTGTTGACCCCATTACTTCTTCTTTGATTGTATCGCCAAAAGCGTAGTTCGTTTCAAGAGCGTGATGCGATGGGCTTGTCGGAATAACGGTGTACTCGCCTTTTGGACAAAGAAAAGAGAGGGGAACCGCGGTGCCGTAATCAAGCTTGGGGCTACTGACAAGCGTGACGGGCGCCTCTGTGTCTGTTAATCGTGCTTTTCGTATGGCGATCGTGGTCAACGGATCGTTTTTGAATGTGCGTTTGGGAATTTTTACGCCGAGTTCAAGAAGATCGATCTCATATTCCTGCGCAAGATTCACGGCAAATGATTTTTCGAGAGTCGTTCCATGCGGAGAGATCACAATGACTACATCGGGTTTTTGTGCGACGAATGATTTTTGTATCGCTTCAAGCGCGTCAATCGTTGCTTTCGCTTTCTTAGGATTTTTGAGAAGTTCTAATGTGTGGGGGACGATGCCCGCAAAGGTGAGCATAACTATTTTTTTATTGGATAAAATTCTATTGGATCACCAAGCGTATGTAGCTCGATTGTTTTTTCATCTACCGTAATAATATTTTCTTTTTTATACCCAAGCGCTTGAAAGGTTTCCATGCTTGCAAGCGGGCGTCGCACTCCATCAGTAATAACGAAGATTGTCGGTTCTAATGTCGTTTTTATGAGTGTGCCCGTCGGTAGCGTTATGGGAGATTCTTCCGGAAATTGCATGAGCGCAGCCTGGTCTACTGTTATAAATGGACGCTTCGGGAAATTGACGCGGAGAATATCTTGTGTAAGTACGGGATGCCGAGCGCCGTTTTCCACCCACGCGATTGCTTCCGTTACCTTGTCTTTCAAAAGCGCTCCTGTGGGGTATGCAGACGCAAGGGTAATGGGCTTTCCTTCAGTATACGGTGCCAAATCTTCTTTGGCAACGGGTATTACTTCCTCCGGATTAAAACCGATGCGACGGAATATTTCACGTGAAATGATGCCACGTCGTTCGTTATCTACGATGAGATAAATTGTTCCCCATGGCGCACGCAGAAGTGAGTAATTTGAGAACTTGAGTGGTTGTCCTTGCGGGTAGAGAAGAAGATCTGATGGCATCACCTCGATCACATATTTTGGATTGAAGCGCGATGCGAGTACTGCCTTTGAAGTAATGGGACGCCGTGTATCGTCGGCAATAAGCCAGACGCCCGGTGAACCTTTTGCACGAAGAAGTGTCCCATCCGGATAGCGCTTTACGAACCAGCGCTCGAAGATAGAGAAGAAACTGACATTACCCCGAATATGTGGCGTATAATTATACAGGTTTGCTGTCGCTTGATTTACCGGAGTGATGGGAACGCCATCGGTGATGATCATTTTTTGCGGACTGTAAGTAAATTCGTTTGGATGTTCTGCGTAATAGCGATTGCGCCATGCCGCGCGATCAATTTGCGCTGCGAACCCTCGATACTGTTGCAGTCCGGGATGATCCTTGTCGCACGAGTCGCAGATGCCAAAGCCCATTGCCCAGTCGTATTGGTTTTGTGATGGGTGTGGATCGTCAATCAAGCTCTGTTCTTTTTGAAGTGTTGTTAAAATGTATTTTGGATTGATGTGATATTGTTGTGCAGCACGCCAAATAATTTCCGCTGCAGTACGCATTAAGCCATCCGTATCAATCGCAATATAATATTTAAGTGTTCCCGTACGCGTGTCGAGAAAGCGTTGAATGTCGCGAAGCGTCATCGCGCTTGCGTCAAAAATATCATCGTCAGCAACCACATAATGCGGGTTGAAGGCGAGAAGCGGGGAGGGGAGGAGCAGGAGAAGCGTGAGTCCAATGAGAGATAAACCCCGATAACAAATCCGCCAGTCGGCGGAGTTGTTACGGGGCAAGAAAAATCTGCGCATAGAGAATAAATATTCCCCGAGCTTGTCGAGGGGCTACTATAGTATAACAAAAGATGCGCTCTCGCGCATCTTTCATTACTTTACTTCTTCGCCTCGGCAAGGACTTTTTCGCGTTTGACTGGTTTTGTGGGTTTCAATGAAATGGCGCCGTCGTGCATTTCAATAAACGCGCTTTGGCCGTCGTGCATTTTGCCTTGGACGATTGATTGTGCGAGTGCATCTAAAATATGCGTTTGGATAATGCGCTTCAACGGACGCGCGCCGTAGATCGGGTCAAAGCCCTTTTCCGCAAGGAATTTCTTCGCGTCATCACTGACACTGATCGTGATGCGTTTATCATCAAGACGCTTCTGTACCTTTGCTAATTGCAGATCCACAATGTGTGCAATATGCTCTTGCGACAACGAACGGAAAACAATCGTTTCGTCAATGCGATTTAAAAATTCCAGCTTGAAATTGTCACGCAAAATTTTCATGATGCGCTCGTTCATTTCTTTCTGGCGTTCAGTGGTGTTGTCTTTCTGTTCATTGCCCTGCGCGAACCCGATCGCATATTCGCGAATGACTTGGTTTCCCAAGTTTGACGTCATGATGATGATGGTGTTTTTGAAGTTTACCTTGCGCCCTTTGCCATCGGTGAGATGCCCTTCGTCAAGAATTTGCAACAAGATATTGAACACTTCCGGATGCGCCTTTTCGATTTCATCAAAGAGAACAACTGCGTATGGTCGTCTGCGAATAACTTCGGTGAGTTGACCGCCTTCCTCATAGCCCACATACCCGGGAGGGGAGCCGACGAGTCGCGCGATGGAGTGCTTCTCCATGTATTCGGACATGTCCACGCGCACGAGCGCATCTTTTGTGTTGAACATAAAATCCGCAAGCGCTTTTGCAAGCTCGGTTTTCCCAACGCCGGTGGGGCCGATAAAGAGGAATGAGCCGATCGGCTTTCCTTCTTCACCAATACCTGCGCGCGAACGACGCAGTGCGTTTGCGACAGATTTAATTGCATCGGTCTGCCCGACAACGTGTTTTTCCAGTTCGTCCTCGGCGTGGACGAGCTTCTGCATTTCACCCTCAAGCATTTTTTCAACGGGAATGCCTGTCCATCGTGAAACAACGCGGGCGATGTCGCTCTCGGTCACTTCTTCTTTCAAAATGCGATGTCCGATTTTTATTTCCAGCTGGCGCAATCCTTTTTCAAGTTTTTGAATTTCTTTTTCTGATTGTGGAATACGACCATAGCGGATCTCCGCGACTTTTTGCAAATCTCCGCGACGTTCGGCGACCTCTGCTTCTTGCCGAGCCGCGTCCATGGCTTTTCTTGCTTCACGAATTTTTGCGATGACTTCTTTTTCTTGGCGCCACTGCACTTCGATACCTTGTGAACGCTCAATTGAATCCGCCAATTCTTTTTCAACATTTTTCAAACGCTCTTTTGACGCGTCATCTTTTTCGCTCATGAGCGCGGTGCGTTCGATCTCTAGTTTGCGTTGCGTGCGCTTCAATTGGTCAAGCTCCACCGGCATGGAATCAATCTCCATGCGAATGGCGGACGTTGCTTCGTCCACAAGATCAATCGCTTTGTCAGGAAGAAAGCGATCCGTGATATAGCGTTGTGAAAGTGTTGCGGCGGCGACAAGCGCACTATCCGTGATGCGCACACCGTGATGCACCTCGTATTTTTCTTTAATCCCACGAAGAATGGCAATCGTGTCCTCTGTGGACGGCTCGCCAACAATGATCGGCTGGAATCGGCGTTCGAGTGCCGCGTCTTTTTCAATATATTTCTGGTATTCTTTGAGTGTGGTTGCGCCAATGGCATGGAGCTCACCGCGTGCAAGAGCGGGTTTCAACATATTCGACGCATCGAGTGCGCCCTCAATAGCGCCCGCGCCGACAAGCGTATGCAGTTCATCAATAAAGAGAAGCACCTTGCCTCCCGCTTGTTTTATTTCTTTGACGACCGCTTTCAGACGCTCTTCAAATTCACCACGGAATTTTGTGCCGGCGACAAGCGCTCCCAAATCAAGCGCGATAAGCTCTTTGTCGCGCAAACTTTCCGGAACATCACCGGAGACGATGCGTTGTGCCAATCCTTCAATGATCGCAGTTTTACCCGTTCCCGGTTCGCCCAAAAGTACCGGATTATTTTTTGTACGACGGGAAAGCACTTGCATGACGCGACGGATTTCTTCATCACGTCCAATAACGGGATCCAGTTTTTCCTGTCGCGCCATCTTTGTGAGATTCATCGCGTATTTTTCGAGCGCTTGGTAGCGCGCCTCGGGCTCTGGGCTGTCTACACGTTGCGTGCCGCGAACTTTGGCGAGAATTTCTAAAACTTTTTCGCTTGTGAGTCCAAAGAGTTCGAGGAGTGATGCGGCGCGACCCTTCACGCTGATGAGTGCGAGAAAGAGGTGCTCGGTAGAAATGTATTCATCTTTGAGTTGCAGTGCGGATTTTGCCGCGAAGTCGAGCACGTGCGCCATGTCTTGTGTGAGATAAATTTGCGCGAAATTTCCAATACCGGCGATCGCAATGCGGGGGATGCGCGAGAGCTCTGTGCGCGTGCGGGATTTTAGCGCGTCGTTATCAATGAGCATCTTTTGTAAAATTGCCGGAACAACGCCGCCTTCTTGTTCGAGAAGCGCAAGCATAAGATGCAGAGGATCCAGCTGCTGTTGCCCCGCTTCGGAAGCGAGGTAGTGCGCACGTTGAATCGCTTCTTGGGATTTGGTAGTAAAATTATTTTGTTGCATAGATTTAACTTATGATTAGCACTCAATGAGTGAGAGTGCTAATTCCACTATAATCGAAATAGGCGCAGGATGTCAACCCCGATAACAAAGCTACGCGTTGTTACGGGGCGAGGAACCCTTTTATTATAGCACAAAACACTCTATACTGATACTAATGCGAATAAAAATACTTGGCGTTGCCATAGATACCTATTCTTTTCATGAAGCGCAAAAACAGGCGCGTAATTTTTTTCGGGACGGAAAACAGCATATTATTGTAACACCAAATCCGGAATTTCTTTTATTGGCTCGACGGGATAAGGAATTTCATCAGATTCTCAATCAAGCAGACCTTTCTCTTCCCGACGGCGTTGGTCTTATTTTTGCTTCATATTTTTTAAGACAACCAATTGAAGAGAGAATTACTGGTGTGAGTTTTGTTCACGTCATTTGCGATGAAGCGGAACGCGCAAGTCTTTCTGTTTTTTTACTTGGCAGCGAAGAAACGGTTGTAAAAAAAGCGGCTGAACGATTGCAAAAAGAATATCCGCGCCTTCGTATCGCGGGAATAAAAAGCGGGGGAGTAATAGAATTAAGAATTAAGAATGATGAATTAGGAATTATGGATCGTTGGCGCTATGAAGATACAGGCGTTCTTGATACAATACGACAAGCAAAGCCCGATATTCTTTTCGTGGCATTGGGACAAGGAAAACAGGAAAAGTGGATTGCGGACAATCTCCAATCTTTCCCAAGTATAAAAATCGCGATGGGTGTTGGCGGCGCACTGGATTATATTGCGGGCGCTGCATCGTGGGCGCCCGCGTGGGTGCGGATCATCGGACTTGAATGGCTCTGGCGACTTATTCATAATCCGTGGCGGTGGAGGAGAATTTTAAATGCGGTGATTATGTTTCCACTAGTTGTGATTTATGAAAAAATTTTTGGAGAATAAAAATATTATTCGAGCGCAGTCGAGAATTTCTATTGGACGCACTCCGTCGCATTCCTCCGCGCTTCGTTCGTCGCCCCGGCGCGGCGACTCACTGCCTGTCTCGGTCGCTCGTCCTCCGATCGCGGTCGGAGGACACCGTGCCCGCTTCCCTCGGCAACGCCGCACAGAGGAGCCGCGACAGATTGCGTCTTTTTCACCAGCCTCCAAAGATTCCCGTCCCTACAGGGAGAACGTGGTGGGGTTTATTTTGAATCGCCGCAACGATATTTTGATTATGAAGCGAGCGGGTGCGCGGTGGCACTGGCAATTACCGCAAGGGGGAGTGGAACCGACTGAAACGAAGCTGCAAGCGGTGTTGCGTGAAATGAAGGAAGAGACCGGGTTGAAAGGACTGCGTGTTATCGGTGTTGTTGAAAATTTTCATGCGTATGATTGGCCGAAAGCGCCGCTGTATGCGGGAGACGAATTTCGCGGACAACGACAAACGCTTTTTTTTCTTCGTTATATAGACAAAGGGCTGCGGATTTCGCTCGATCCGAAAGAAGCAACCGGTTCGCGCTGGGTACCGGTATCAGAACTTTTAAAATGGATCGCTCCCGTCCGACAAGTCATGGCAAAAAAAGCCCTCCACTCTTATCAGCAATTATTTAAAAAAATATGACGGACGGTAAAAAAATCATCCAATCATTGCAAGAGATAGGGCTTAATGAAAAAGAAGCGCGGATTTTTCTTGTGCTTATAAAGAAGGGTATAAGTAACGCGTCACAAATTGCGCTTTTGGCGGAACTTCCGAAAAGCTCAACGCTTGATCAGTTAAACGATCTCGCTCGTCGGGGATTTATTATGCGGCACAAGAAGAAAAACAGTTTTCTTTTTTCCGCGGATCTTTCGCGTTTGCATGAGGCGATTTCAAAACAGAAAGCAACGATTGTTGAACGCGAGAAAATTGTTACCGATCTTCTACCGGCGTTGGAGAAATTGGAGGGGTTTGGATCGAAGCGTCCGCAAATTGAATACTTAGAGGGGGATAGTGCGATCGAGGAAGCGTTTGAGGATTTCTTGCGCGTGAAAATCAAAGAAGTGCTTGGGTATGGATCAATCGAGTGGAATAAGAAATCGGTCCCAAACTTTTTTCCGAAATTCTACGGTCGTCGTGTTGCTGCGCGTATCGGATGGCGAGGCGTTCTTGTTGCATTAAAAGAAACGCTGGAGGATACATGGGGGAAAGAGGAGAAGAATTTATGGAAACTGACGTACAGCTCGCCACAGTATTACTCTTCAATTGAAGTAAATGTCTATGGCAATAATGTTGCCATCGTTTCGCAAAAAGAAAAGTTCCTTGTGCGTATACGCAGTAGAGAAGTAGCGCAGGCATTTCGGCATATTTTGAATCTTGCTGAACAGGGTTCGCGCGGGTATGATGCTGCGATTCGTGAGGAAATCAAGCAAAAAGGCCTAAAACAGTACCTAAAGGAACACAAAGAGGAAATCGAAAAAGCGTTGCGGGAAGAGTAGATAATAGTCCCCGAGCTTGCCACCGCCTTTGGCGGGGCCCCGCTGGAAGCGGTGGTCGAGGGGCTACCATAAAAACTCGTCAACTCCACTCAACATTTGAAAAGAACGACGGAAATGTCCGTCGTTTTTGTATTGATAAATATGCCCGAGGTAGATGTTTTTTCTGTTTTCTTATTTTGTCCGCACAAGAAAACAACGACGTACTATACTACTTTGTTACGTTCAAAGAGGAGAGAGAGCGTGACAGAAAAAAGTTCTTTGAAAATCAAACCGGACCACAAGGTCCAGAAAGGAGTAGTCAAATGGCTACTCGGAAATCGCAGGACCTGATTGTCGTTATTGATGACAGTCAGGAGTTTGTCGAGCTCTGTAACAAGGAGCTCGGCGCCGTAGGTACCCCGATCACTCGGGGTAGCGAAGAGGGATTTGAGCGTCTTCGAGAGCTCATGCAGGTAGAAGGGTCGGGGAGGGTAATCCTCCTTCTCGACCGGAATTTGAACCGGCCCGGAAGTTACGGGCCGCCGTTCTCCGTAAACATGGGGTACGTTCGCGGGAAGATTGCACCGACGGAAGTCGTGGCAATCTCCGTCTCGTCGCTTAATGCGACGAAGGACGGGCGATTCACGTTTGCGGGGGAAGGGCTGGAGCATCGCCCCGCACTTACTGGGGCGAAGCCGTCGATTGCAGCAATCCGTGCCTGTATGGACGGTCGCTGCGATTGCGCTTCGGAGACGTTCTCGAAAGAGGATGCTCCGAACGCGTGGCGTACCACATTTGGGTTTTTTCGCCACGAGGTTTTACATCTCGCGTGCGACAACAATTCCTTTATACAACAGAAGTACCTTGCCGAAGTCGAAGGTAAGGATAGAGAAGAGAGAGAGGAGGGAATCCGCATCGGCGTCAGCCGATTGTGGGAGAATGTGAGGAAGTACCATCTCATTATCATCGGGATGGTACAGAACAAAGGACTCGCAGAATCACTTATCCAGGAATTAGTAGTACTTCTGGATAAGCACGATGGCCTGGACGATCCGGTGGCAACGCCGGAACACGAACAGGCAGTCGAAGCACTTCTCAAGAAACTCGAGGAGTGCTAGTTGAAAAACCACGGGGGTAAACACAAAAGGAATCCATCGCGATTCTACCCCCTTCCACCCGAGTTTCGATCAATGATCGGGATTCAGATGGGAGTACTTTGAAAATCAAACCGGACCACAAGGTCCAGAAAGGGAGTCAACATGACTTCCACAAAAACTGTCCTGGGCGACGACAGAAAACTCGCCTTGCAAATTCTTGGGGGCTTTGCGTATTGCCTTCATGTGAATAAGAGTTGGGACGGCGTCGGCGATGTTGTGCCGATGCTACAAAATTGCCTCAAGAGGTTTAATGGAGAATTCGTCGGGTACACCGACGTTGTTCTCCAACTCTACGAGCTTCTTATGCTGTCGCATGACGAACTCGAGGCGATTTGCCCCGAACGGTTGGTTTGGAAGGCGCTTCACGCGTCTGAAAACCACGAGTTTACCAAGTTCATTCGCATTGCAGGAAGGCGCAATTCGAATGTGGAATCGCGTCGAGTTGCCAGTAGCGTGCTTGTTAGCATCGCTATGGGTCACGGAGATGATCTCCTTGGCGGCTACGGTAGCCGTTGGAGGAATGGCGCTAAGCGGTTTATCAAAACCGTCTAGCATCGAACACGGTTCCTGCGCCACCGCGAACGGCGCAAAGGAGGGAACATGGAATCGAAAAATCGTCTGCAGCTCGCCAGAGTTGCGGACTTCTCCAAACCCGAAACCTACACCGCACGTGTAGGTCAGACTGGTCGACTTCTCTCTCCCCGCTATCTCGAGGGGAAGTGGATTGAGGTCGAGGAAAACCCCCTCCTTTCTTTTTGTGTGATAGGTGAAAATGTCACACAGGAAAAAGAGGAGCGACGAATTGCAATTTTGAATCCACAGGGATACGTTTTCCATTGGCAATGGAAAGAAGTGTCTCTGGATTTCAGCGATAGATACGCCCCGCGTATCTACCTGAAAAGGATGGTTGGAGGACACTCTCCACTAGAGCGTATTCGTCTCGCTCTGGCGCACGTAACATTGTGCGTTGTGGAAGGCGTTCCTGTCTATGATGGCCTCTTTCTTGGTGGAAAAGAGGTTATTGTGGACTACGATTGGTAACGGTTCCTGCGCCACCGTGAACGGCGCAACGGGGACGACCTCCGGTAAGGGTCGAGCCAGACGAAAGGAGGGCTTATATGCCCCAGTCACCTGCCTCCGTTCTTCTTGTTATCGACGATAACGAGGAGTTTGTGAGGCAATGCGTCGAGGAGCTCGGCGCAATAGGCGAGCCAGTGTGCTCCCGAAGGAGCGCGACAAAACTGCTCGGTAGGGCCTTGGGGGAATATCCTAATAGCACAATAATTGTGCTACAGGATGTGAACCTTGGGCCTGGATCGGATCCTCTTGCGGGTCCGGAGCAGGTGTGTCCCGCGTACTTTCAGGGGTGCTTCCCTGAAGTGCTTGAACGATGTCAGTTTTTTTGGACATCGGGCATGCGCTTCACGAAAGAGTTTGGCGGTGAAGCAACCGTTGAACACTTTCCAAGGAAAAACCTGGACGCAATTCGCGAGTGCCTTAAAGGCACTTGCAATTGCCGCTCGAGAAAGAACTAGCTTTCTTTCTCACCCAACGCCCCTCCCGACATCAAAACGGGGGCGATACAAATTCAACGGGACGCACCTCGGGAAAGATGACAACCGAGGAGAGAACAACTGCGCAATGCAGACGTTCTCGCGAACGGAGGTTTTGCGGGTCTTCCAAAAAGATCCCAGATCTCTGTGCCGTCGCCAGCTCACTTAGTCCATTTGTGTATTGCTATAAGGCTGCTACTGGCAGCGCTGAAGGCATGGACGGGTGCAGTGACCGACGGATCTACGGACTCGGTGACGAGTCCTTCAGGGCAAGATGATGAGCGATTGTCTTGCCTCTCATCTTCGGTCGTGATCAACGCAGCGATCACGGACGAAGAGGGGAATAAGGGCAGTTTGACTACTGCACCATCCTCACGAGCTTCGATGCTGTATCGAGATTCGTGCGGGTGGTACGTGCGCGCAGGCACAATCCGACCCAGCGGCCCAGTTATGAAGAGAGATTGCCGGCGCCACGGACATCGTGGAAGTCGTGGGTATATCTCCAGAGACGGATATCCGTCTCTGTGTAGCTGGAAACTGGAGTGGGTGTTCCGAGGAGGAGGAAAAGCCCCTTGATAGAACATAGGAACAACCCACGCGAAGACAAGGAATCGTCTTCGCACTGCGCATTTTTCCCCTCACGACACCCGACCTCCATCGGGTTTCGTGAGGGGAATGTTCGTTGACAATCAAATCGGGTCAATGACCCAAAGGATCGATCATGAAGACCAAAACCGTCGTGGGCAGCGACGTAAAAAATGCCCTGTTTGTTACGCGACACTCTCGCCCCATCAAGGGTGAGGGTATTAAATGGACAGAAAGGTATTGCCTCCATCGTCACCTTAATGGTGATGGTGGAATAAACCCAAGATACAAGACGTTAGTCGTCTATCTTGGAGGAGAAAAAGACCTCGGGAGAAAACTTCTCGAGGCCGTCCCTGACAACACGCGGGTAGTGTTGCTGGGATGTGCTTGTGCCGGGTTCGCCTTCCGGCCAAGTTTTTCGGAGGCGAAGCCAGGAGTCACGCTAAACCTGATAAGGGTCCAGTGTGAGGAGGACCTGGCAGTATACGAACTCGCAAAGATATTTTGCGAGCGAGGAGCTCTCCCGTGTCCGGAAGAAATGCGGGCACTAACAGGAGTCCTCCAGGTATACCAGTAGTTTAGGATCGCCGCGGAGGTGCCAAACACCTTCCCGATCCACGGCCAAGTGCAACGCTTGGCCATCATCTTCAGTCGTAATTCTCTGGAGAGAGAAATTACGGCTGAAGAGGGGAATGTTTCTTGACAATCAAACCGGGCCACAGGCCCAAGGGATCAGCATGAAAATTATATGCTACAAGGTCGCCATGAGCGGCCTAGTAAGTCAAGTTACCCTCGATCAGAATGAGCCGATTAATTTCGACTCCTCCGATGTTGAGGGTCACGATGAGATTTCTCTGGCCATTGGACTCCCTGGTTGGGAGTACAACGACAAAGAGGAGCTCGTTGGCTTTGTCACTCTCGACGAGAGAGAGGCGGAGTTGGTGTCGGAAGCGATGCGAAAGGCATCGTTCCACACCACACAACATGTTGTGTCGTCGTTCCTCACTGATAGTGATGAGGATTTCGATGACGACTGCCCTCAAATTGAGGCGGTCTAATTAACCCTATAGGCCGCATCTTCATGATGCGGCCTTTTTCTTTCCAAAAAATGGATATTTTGGTATAGTAAAATTGATAGTAGAGCATTTTTTTATGACTTCAAAACTTGTCTTAATTAATGGTCAAGTGGCTTCTGGAAAAAGTAGTGTAGGGAAGGCGCTTCTTAACGATCTTTCTCGTTCAGCATATATTGACGGAGATGCATTGATGTCGGTTAATCCATTCGGAATTAACGATAAACTGGATGCGTTGGCGATAAAGAATTTGGTATCATTGATCAATAATTACTCTGAAGAAGGGTACAAATATATTATTGTCTCCGGCCTCATAAGGAATCAAAAGTTGTTAGATAATTTTTTGTCAAAGTTATCTTTAAAGGTGGATGTACTATTTGTTTGGCTCCGAGCTGCGAAAGAAGTACTAAGAAAAAGACGATTGTCGCGTAAGAGAGATGGTGCAGATAATCCCGAACATCATGAGTTCATTGATAAACTAATTCCTGATGCAAATTCGTTTGTTATTAAGGATGGCAGTTGTCTTGATATAGATACATCAACAAAAACAATTGAGGAAGTCGTTGCGGAAATTAAAGCGCGATTGGTATAGAAACCTCTGCAAAAGTACCATTTTTATTCCCTGAGCTTGTCGAAGGGATAAAAATACTCTGGAATATCATGGCCTTCGACAGGCTCAGGCAATAACAGTGAGTTTTGCAGAGGTCTCTATAGATTATGACATCAGGCGACATTCCTCAATTTGGTATCAAGCTCGCGAAATACAAAGATAGACCTTGTGCGTATGCGGTTGTGTTTAACGAGGAGGGGCGGTTATTGGTTTTGACGGTAGGAAAAGTTATATATAATCGCGACGTGACATATCATCTTCCGGGAGGGGGGATTGATTCAAGCGAAGATCCAGAGGTAGCCGTTATACGTGAAGCAATGGAAGAAGCAGGATGTGAAATTACGGACTTGGAGTATATTGGAAAGGCAAGCGAATATTTTACTGAAACCTCCACTACCGGATCGGTAAACAAACTCGGGATTTTTTATAAAGCACGGATGGCTACTATAGATCCGACCAAAAAAGTTGAAGCCGATCACGAGGTTTGTTGGCTTACTCCGGAAGAATTTCTGAATTCCGCATCCGGCGAATTTCAAAAATGGGCAGTAAAGAAGGTTCTAAATTGAGAGTGTAGAAAAATACCCATCCCGACTGTCATTCTGAGCGAAGCGAAGAATCTCGATACTGTATACGCCCCAAATCCGAGATCCTTCACTGCGTTCAGGATGACGAAAACAATTATTCTACACTCTCAAATTAATTAATGCTCATTAATACGTAAAATATATGCCCGAACAATTTCAACATTCACGCGAAGCGGCGAAAATCACATTCGATAAAATTTCCTCTTGGGAGGAACTGAATGCAGCTACGGCTGCCGAAGCAGATGTAAAATTCAAAGATGCGACTAAAAAGAATTGGAAGGAATTTGCTGTGTCCGGCGTACTTCAATTTGATCCGAAAGAGGGGAAACAAATGTTACGACCATTTACTGATCTCGACGGGCGTTCAGCGATTGGTATTCTCAAAGAAGCGGGGATTGATACAACGAATTTGACGTACGTGAAACCAGGCGAACATCTGAAAGGTTCGATTAACCTTGATACGGGAGATAAATTCGGCGTTGTCTATGAGGAACCAACGTATACTGCATACTTTGATCACCATGCACCAGGGACAAAAGAAGTAACATCTACTGCTGAAATCGTCTATACAACAATGGTTGATTTAGGAATGCTCGAAAAAACAGAAACAATGGATCGACTCGTAAAATTTGTTACAGACATTGATAATCGTCGGTTGCCTGCCGAAGAATTTTTACGGAGCGGGAAAACAATACTTGGACTGCAGCGCTCATTGGATTTTGAAAAAATTCTCGCGTACTTTAAGGAGCATGCATCCGCGACAGAAGAATTATCACCGGAGGAATTTGCAAAGTATGGATTACGCGGAGCCGCCGAACAGCAACAAAAAACCGTTGAAGAATCCATGGCAACGCTCACGCGGATGGAGCAAGAGGGGAAGGTGGTGCAAACGCAGTACGGCAGTATTGTATTAAATGAAAATAATGAATTGAAAGTGGGTTCTGTCGCTGCGTATGTGCGACATGACGGTATTATCAATATCACGCCAGGAAGGAGCTTTGCCGTAACACTTAAAGAAAAAGATTTGGACGAGAAACAACTTCGTGAACGCTTAGGCGATAAGTTTCAAGGGAAAATTATTCGAGGTAAAATGTGGATTTATAATGACAAGGAGCCGCTCCAATCGACCTTGCAGGATATTGTAACGGCAATTACTTAAAACGAACAATCTATGGAAAGAAACCCAGAAAATAATCCAGCTGAAAATTCGGAAACACCCGAGTCTTTTGAATCTCTATTACGTGAGAGCGAAACGGGGGAGGTTGTTAAACGCGAAAAAGTTATCATTGATCCTGCAATGAAACCAGGAGCTATACAAGAAAAATATAATGTTTCTCGCGCGACAGCGTTTAGAGCCATAAAAAGAGGATATCTAATCGTAAACTATCATACGAGGATTGTTGATCCAGATCCTAGTTGGAACAAAGAGAATGCGGGTATAATTAGGCATAGCGCTGAAAAAGGCGTTATGGCTGTTTTATCAAGCAGACGTAAATTATTCGGTATGAGAGAAATAGCGGAAATCGTTTCGCCATACTCGATAGAAGATGTGAACAATGAAGCGGTAGTGAGAATTATGGAAATATCCGGTTTCCCTGAAAGAGATAGAGAAGGATGGAGAGTGAAGGCGGCGAAAATTGCAGCGTATAAATTTCTGGATAAGTTAAAAAGAAAAACACGACCATTCTATAATGACGAGCAATTTGCTGCACCAGAAAACGACATATGAAGCAACATAACGGCGAATTCAACCCGGAGGAACACGATATGCTCGCTGATGGAAAATCATGGGTGTCAAAGGAAGCAGAAATTTTTCCGGAGATTACGGATGAACGATCGGGGTACAAGATGATTGTTGATACGCTTGCAGAAGAAAATCCTGAATTATCGCCACAACAGGTATATGACGCAATTCGCGCGATAGAAGCAAAATATAATTATACCCTATTCAGACAGTATATTTTTAAAGAGCCGCATCAAAAGGAAGTCCTAAAGAAACGAGAGTTTTCTGTGCTTGAAGACCTCGGTATTTTATCTAAAGAACAACAGACAGAGCTTAATGCACTTCGTTCAGATTATAAAAAATCAATTGATATAATTGTTGCCGCGATAGGGGGTGATCCCGTCGCAATTGAAAAAGAGGTCGAGGAAGCCCTTCTTTCAGATTCGATATATACTCTTGCGGAAGTCGAACAACTGATGATTAACGGACCTATTATTGAAGGGTTTTCTGAAACAAAAGACGTGAGAATCTCCGATGAAATGGTCGCGAAATTTTTGAAGGATTGTTTTGGGCTAGAGGTATTGCGGAAAGCGAAAATCACGCGTGTTATTAAAGATGACCAGTATCTCATTGGAGGAATAGATTCTATGGATGAAGTGAATGCACTTGCGCAGACGGGATTTGTACCTCGCTTAAAAGGTGTAGTGAAAAATTTTCTTGCAAAAGATCGCGAGAGTTATGAGCGAGCAGCAATGTTTCTGGAAAAAGTAGACGACCCGAGTAAGTTGCAACACACATTTCAGTTATGTGCGGATGCTGGGAAAGCCGGGAAATACCAAGCGATTCGCATGTGGAGTTTTGGGGTAGAAAGTTCTACGGATCTGGATTATCTTACCGATGTACCACTCGAATCTGAAGATGATAAAATGCGTGCGTATATTTTAGGTACTCTTGCGCATGAAGTAGGGCATCGTTTAGAGATGTATAATGATGCGGAAATTTATTCGTCATATAGCACTATAGTAGAAGAAGAGCGATCATCGCTGCGCCCTCAATACGTAAGTGTCTATGTCCTACAGCATAAAGAGGTTTTTAAAAGTCCTAAGGATCTTATCATACAGGAAGATTTTTCGGATACAATTTTTATCTATGTAACGAACCCGGCATATTTACAGAAACATTATCCGAGGCGATTCGCTTTCATTCAAGAACACTTCCCAACCATTAAACAGGGGAGCGCTACTGATGCTGTAAAGGAACTTTCTTAACCCTTTGTATATTGTGTATCTTCTTGGTGCAGTTTTTTCTGTGCTTGACAACGTATCTTTGCTATAATACCCTATACATAGGATCAATATCTAATCCATACATTATGTCTATTGTGAATTTCGCCATACCAAAAACACTTGAAGGGAGAATTCGAACTGTTGTGCAAGAGAAGGGCTTTGCCAGCAAGGCAGAACTTTTTCGCTTCTCTGTCATCCACTATCTTGAAGAGATAGAGCGATTTCCTCTTGACACGAACCGTCATATCGCAACACTTTCTTCTTCGTTGGAGCAAGAACTTGCAAAAAAGATTGGTGTGAAACCACTTCCCTCTATAAAAAAACAGCTCCTGCGATTAAAGAAGGTGTAGGCGAGTGGTTATGTATCAAATTTACCTTGCTGATCATTTTCTTCGCCAACTGAAACAGTACTTGAAAAAGTATAGAACACTTGAACATGATCTTATCGAAACTCTGCAGAGCTTCGATACTGAAACCGCGCAATATCTTGGGAGTAAGTTATATAAAGTACGATTACGGTCAAGCGATATCCAAAAAGGAAAAAATAAGTCTTTTCGACTTATTCTTTTTGTATTTGAGATAAAAACAACACTCGTTCCCGTTGTTATCTACTTCAAAGGCGATCGTTCTGATATACTTGAAAAAGAAATAGAATATCATTTGGCAATGATACTCGCTGATATTCAACAAAAGAAATTTTTATCGAAATAGAGTATGTCTGTTCGTGTACGTTTCGCACCAAGCCCAACGGGTGATCCGCATATCGGAAGCATCTGGACGGCGCTTATGAACTGGCTTTTTGCCCGCGCAAAGGGTGGTGTGTTTTTGTTGCGCATTGAAGATACGGATCAAGCGCGACTCATTCCGGGGAGCAGTGAAAAAATTATTGAGATGCTCAAATGGTATGGACTGAATTATGACGAGGGACCATTTTACCAATCCAAGCGTTTAAATCTCTATCAAAAATACGCGGACATACTGGTGGAGAAGGGGAACGCCTATTATTGTTTTTGTTCAACAGAACGACTTGCAGAATTGCGCAAAGCGGCGGAGGCGAATAAACAACCGTCAAAATATGATCGCCATTGTTTATCACTAAGCGCAGAGGAGATCCAAAAGAGGGTGGGGGGGGGACTTGCCCGCCGAAGCCTTGGCGAAGGCGGGGAGAAATTTGTTGTACGCTTAAAAATACCCGAAGGCAAAACAAGTTTTATAGATTTAATCCGCGGAAAGATAGAATTTGAAAATGCGCTTATAGACGATCAAGTACTTTTGAAGTCCGACGGATTTCCGACGTATCATCTTGCCAATGTCGTTGACGACTACGAGATGAAAATCTCGCATGTGATTCGCGCGGAAGAATGGCTCTCCTCAACGCCAAAGCATATTATTTTGTATCAAGCGTTTGGATGGAAGCCGCCGGAGTTCGCACATTTGCCACTTATTTTGGGCGCCGACCGTTCCAAGCTCTCAAAGCGTCATGGTGCAACAGGGGCGCTCGCATTTCGCAATGAAGGATATTTGCCGGAAGCAATGCTGAATTTTTTGGCGCTTCTTGGGTGGAATTCGGGGACGGATCAAGAAATATTTTCACGTGAAGAGCTTGTAAAAGCATTTTCACTTGAAGCGATCAATAAAGCAGGTGCGATATTCAATCGTGAAAAATTGGATTGGGTAAATGGGATGTATTTGCGAAAACTTTCGATTGCAGAATTTGCCGAGCGCGCAAAACCGTTTTTAGCAGATGCGAAAGCCGAGAACGTCTTTATTGAAAAAACTCTTGCGACGGTGCAGGAGCGGGTGAAAAAACTCTCCGAATTACCAGCGCTCACACATTTTTATTTCAAACAACCCGAATATGACGGCGCGCTACTTGTATGGAAAAAAGCAACGCTGGAAATTACGAAAGACCGTTTGACGAAGCTTAGCGCATTCTATTCTTCCTCCGAATTTCCTCTCGACGAAAAAGCGCTTGAAGAAGTAACAAAAGCATTTATCACGAAAGAACAATTTGAAACAGGAGAAACACTGTGGCCGATGCGTGTGGCGCTTTCTGGAGAGAAAGCATCTCCAAGCCCATTCCAAATCGCAGTAGTATTGGGTAAAGAAGAAACAATCGCGCGATTGCAAATTGCCATCAGTAAATTGTCGTAGTCTATACGTCATTGCGAGCGCGAGCGAAGCAATCCCAGAATAGTTTGAGATTGCTTCGTCGCTTTCGCTTCTCGCAATGACAA
>JAUSHC010000006.1 GCA_030648795.1 bacterium
CCTCGATCCAGCGCCGATAAAATGAAACGAACGGAATGATGATGATGATCGTCAGCAACGCTGATCCGATCAAGTACATAGAACCTCCTCACATTATTTCCCGTCAGGCGGCTTTTTCATGGCATCGCGGACAATCCCCCACAAAAGATAGCCAATAGTCAAAACGCATGTCAAAGCGAATGCAGCCATGAATCCGTAGAATAACCACTGCTTCCAATTCCAGTCCATTTTTTTATTCCACCTTTTCTTCTATCGAATCACGCCTCCGCCAAGCATGTGTTCCCCTTGATAGAAAACACAAGCCTGTCCGGATGTAATTGCGCGTTGGGGTTGCTTGAATGTAACGGTAACCCCCTCCCTGCCTGCCGGCAGGCAGGTCGCATCCCCCTTAGATAAGGGGGAGAAATCTATTTTTGCCTCCTGTAACGGTTGACGATAGCGTATTCTTGTCATGCAGTCAAGAGGGAACGCCGATGCTTCATTGGAAATCCAATGCACGTTCTCGAGTTGCATTTCTTTTTGATAGAGCGCCGCATCATCTTTCCCTTTTGCAACGGTGACTTTATTTTTCTGGATATCTTTCGACACCACAAAATACGGCGTGCCTCCCCCCGGACTGCCAATGCCATGGCGCTGACCGATGGTAAAATACTGCGCACCCTCGTGCTTCCCCACCACTTTCCCGTCAGCAGTAACAAGATCCCCTTCTCGTGGCGGGAGTCGCGTCTTCAAAAAATCCCGCACCGAAATCTTCCCCAAAAAACACAACCCTTGGCTATCCTTCCGATTCGCGGTCGGCAACCCCCACTCTTTCGCCATCGCGCGCACTTCCGGCTTCGTGTACTCACCAATCGGAAACAGTGCGTGACGCAATTGTTTTTGGCTAAGCGAATATAAAAAATATGACTGGTCTTTATTCTTGTCAACTGCACATAATAACCCCTCCTCACCTCCCTCACCGCCACTATTGTTCTTAATTGAAGCGGGATCCCGCCAGAGGCGATGACTTACCTTAAGGGGAGGAACCTCCCCTCTTAATGTAAGAGGGGGCAAGGGGGAGTTATATTTCCTCACGTAATGACCGGTAGCAATCATATCCGCGCCTTCGGCACACGCGCGCTTCAAAAAAATCCCAAATTTTATTTCCCGATTGCACATGATGTCGGGATTCGGTGTTCGTCCCGCTTTATACTCGGCAAAAAAATAGGATACCACTTTGTCATAGTATTCCTTCGAAACATCCCACACCGAAAATGAAATTCCCAAATGCTTCGCTGTCGCACTCGCGTATTGCACATCCTCCTCCCACGGACACCCTTGCATCAAATCCTCCAAATCCGGTGACCATACTTTCAAATACACACCATGCACAACATGACCCTCTTTTTGCAAGAGGGCCGCAGCGACCGAGGAATCAACCCCGCCGGATAATCCAACAAATACATTCATAGATTTGTACAACACTGAGTGTTGTACAAGATTAGACGCGCAAATACCGTCGCGTGGCGATCGCGGAAGAAAGAACGCACGCAATAACAACGGTCAAAAATTCAGCGCCAAAAATAAGAAAAGCATTTGCAATAAAATACTCTTGTAAATTGAACGCGTAATCGGCAAAAAAGAGCGAAAAAGACGGCTGCGCAAATTGAAGGAATGGGAAAAAAAGCGCGGTCGCCAAGAGAAACCCCAGCGTCCCATAAAATACCCCCTCGATAAGAAATGGCAATGACGTAAACCAATTCGTGGCGCCAACGCGCTTCATAATGCCAATTTCATCGCGATGGGTGTAGATGGTAATACGGATGGTGTTGAACATAATCAAAAGCGCAATAACGGCGAACACAATACTTGTCACGAACCCAATCTTCCGCGTTGCTTGCGTGACGCCCGCGATACGATCAATGACGGTCGCGTGGTCGCCAAAACTTTTATCAAGAATGAGTTCGTTGTACGGTGAACTCGCAATTTTTTCCACAACCTTCTGATATCCTTCTGCGGATTTCGCGTGAATGATGAGCGTCGCGCCCAATGGATTCATGGTGAGCTCGTCCAATGATTCAAGGATGACATCATCTTTCTCGTGTGTCTTCTTGAATTTTGCCAATGCGTCATCGCGCGACACGTACGTTACATCTTTCACTTCTGAAAATCCCAAAAGGTACGCGCGCACCTCCGCGACCGTGAGTTCTTTTACGGTCGGCTTCATATACAAACTCACATCAACTTTTTCACGCAAATTCGTAAGCACCGTATCGGTTACGACAGACCATACGAGCAGAAGATTGACGGAAAAAAGCGTCACAAAAACAACCGTTACGGTGATGAGCGACAACCACCAGTTCCGTAAAAAATCCTGCCAAGAAAATTTAAACGCACGAATGAAAGCAACGAACATTATAGAATATATTTACCACCTTCTTTATCCGCCACCACCACTCCCTGATCCAACGTGACCACGCGTTTCTTAAGCGTATTCACAATGTCGCGATTGTGGGTCACGAGAAGCACCGTTGTACCGAACTCATTGATCCGTATAAGAATATCGATAATGTCACGCGCGTTCAACGCATCGAGATTTCCCGTAGGTTCATCGGCAATAAGAATTTTCGGCCCGTGTACCAATGCGCGAGCGATGGATACGCGTTGCTGCTCACCGCCGGAAAGTTGCCGAGGATAGCGATGTGCTTTTTGATCAAGACCGACAATTTTCAACACTTGGGGAACAATGGATCGAATACGGCTTCCGGGAGCTCCGCACACCTCCAGCGCAAACGCCACGTTCTCATACACCGTTTTTTTTGAAAGGAGTTTGTAATCTTGGAACACGACGCCAATCTGCCGACGGAGCGATGGAATTTCAGACGAAGGAATATCCGTAATGTCCCAGCCGCCAATCACGATACGACCGCGTGTTGGGCGTTCTTCTGCGATAAGCAGCTTGACGAGCGTCGTTTTTCCAGTGCCTGATTGTCCAACAATAGAAATAAACTCTTTTGTATCAATCGCAAGATTGACGTTTTTCACGCCAACAGTTTCCGCGTCATACATCTTTGTAACATTACGAAATTCGATCATACTTGATTTTTATCTTTCCTTTTTGTAC
>JAUSHC010000010.1 GCA_030648795.1 bacterium
GACCACGGCGCAAAAACTGCGCAAAAAATCGCGGCGAAAACGATGGAGAAAGTGCGAGAACGCGTTGGGCTTCTCTCTTAAATTCAATATCCGCCTCTCGACCTGACAGATGCCTCCGCCCTTCGGGCTTCGGTGCCAGCAGGCGCACAACTCGGCGGATTGTAACTCCCAACAAAATTTCCATCGCCTTATGGCTCGTAAATTTTGGGCGAGTTACAAAAAAATAAGGGCACAAGTTTAGGTGCCCTTTTTTGTTTTCTTAGCCACACCGTCGAGCATTTCGTCGACGCTCTTCGGCTCCGAACGTTCACGCTCCTCTTGAATGCGTTCACGCGGGATAATTTGAGCTTTTTTCTCCTGCACCGGCTTCGCATCTTTCTTTTTGTTTTCTTCGTTAATTTTGTCGATCGCCTCCATGAGCGTGTCGGCGTCTTTTTGTGATAACATGCCACTTTTCACTTCACCGAAAACCCGTTTGGAGATGTCATCCGGCGAAGAAGGGTTCTTGAGCAGTTCCTCCTTGCTCTTTCCCCTTTGTTGGAGTGCTATGAGGTAATGACTCGACTGGATCGCGATGCGCTGAAGTTCCGAATCCGCATCGTCGAACCGCACGACGATATCGAGTTCGCAGATGATATAGCGCGCTCCGCATATCTTCCGCTCGCCCCCATCCCACCTATCTTCGCGTACTCCATTGCACGCACAGAGCATAGTGAGTCCGCGTCGTCGTGCCCAAAGAACGCCATGACATCCGGGTTCCGGGCATCGGCATACATATACCAATGCAACTGCCATGGCATCCTCCTTTCTCTCAAGTTCGCTTCGAAACCGCGTCCCAACCTTACGGAAAAGACGCTGGATTGTCAACCATCATGTATAAAAATAAAAAAAGGTAGCCAGTGCTGTTGGCTACCCGAAAATTCGCTCACTCCCACTACGTCACGCTGCCTTCGTAGCAGGCGGTGACGACGGAAGCTCGATCACGGCATTCGCATCGAGATTCTTCAGAATACGACTCGTGCACTGCGCGAGATCCTTTACCGTGACGCTAAATCGTTCGTCGTCCGCATATCGCATAAGCGCGTAGAAGAGCGCCGTCTTGTCTTCCCTGCGATAACGGAAATGATACCGATGTCCGTCCTTCAGGAGCATCAAGTACCAATCGCTATTTTCTTCGCCCTGTGGCATGTCGTCTCCTCCAATCAAGAAATGCGAATACGTCCGGAGAGATCCGCCTCGATCTCGTAGAGCGTATGCTCCGGAAGTAAACCGCCTTCTGCAGCAGCGCACACTTCGGAAAGATGAGTGGTTTCTCCTCTACCTGGCGCCCAGGTTTGACTGAGAATCCTGCGCAACGTTGATCGTTGCTTACGATTTCGCGCCATCGGCAGTTCCCTTCTCAATCCTATATACCTTGTCTTCGCCTTCTTCCCAGCGCACCAACCCCTCTTCGACTGCTTCCGAAATTGCGGCTTCAATGCGGCGCCCTGCCTCACGATGCCCGAGCGGTTGTGGATTTTCCGGCTTTTGATTCTTCGGCATGATTAGCTCCTCCTTGCGTTGTGGGTTTGCTTAGCCGCCCTTCGACCACCGCTTCCAGCGGGGCCCCGCCAACGGCGGTGGCATGCTCAGGGAATATTCGGCCTCGCAAAGACAATGTGTTAGGAAGAAAGAACCACTCTTTCCGCCTTTACTGATTTGCCAAAGAACGTGCCTCCCCATTGGTTGAATCGAACCGGATCATCGGTCGTGGCAAACCGTACCACACTTTTCTTAGACAGTCCAGCGTCTATTTCCGGATGGCGGGCGAGGTAATTTTGAAGTGATGCGGCGACGATGGGACCCGGATCGAGCACACGGCACTGCTTGCCCATCTTGAGTACGAACTCATCGAGGAGAATCGGGTAGTGCGTGCATCCTAAAATAAGCGTATCTACAGATTCCTTTTGCAAAGGACGGAGATAATAGCGAAGGATACGTTTGGTTTCCGGCTTCCCCACCCAGCCCTCTTCGATGAGTGGCACAAGAAGCGGAAGCGCCAACTCCGACACCGTAACGTCTGATTTTAATTTTTGCAGTTCGCGCGTATATGCACCCGAGGCGATCGTTGCTCGCGTGCCGACGACTCCCACTTTCCCCTTCGTTATTTTTATCGCCTCTTCAATGACGGGACGAATAACACCAAGCACACGGCGATGTTGAGGTCGGACCTCCCCGTTACGGAGGTCCGACCTCGCAACATACTGGGGAAGCCACTCTTGTTGAAGTTTTCGCAGTGCCTCGGATGACGCAGTGTTGCAGGCGAGTACCACGAGCGTACATCCTTGTTTGAAAAGCCAGTCAACTGCCTCAACAGTAAATTGATAAATAGTTTCTTGCGAACGGTTGCCATACGGCGCACGGGCGTTATCGCCGAGATACACAAAATCATACGCGGGAAGAGCGCGCGCAATGTGTTTGAAAATGGTAAGTCCGCCAAAACCGGAGTCGAATATGCCAATCATAAATTAACCTAATTGATCTAATTCCTAATTTCTAATCAAATCCCAATGACGAAAGCCACAATAATTAAAACATCGCTTAGATATTTGGGCATTGGACATTTTTTAGGTCAATTAGAGTAATTAGAATAATTAGAAATTTGCAATCTATGCAAAATCATCACGACATTTTGACAGAGTATCACGTCCGAACAAGCGATAATAATTTGTTATGCATCTTTCCATTCGTCGCGAGCAGTGGACATTTCGCAAGCGGATCACGACGCCATACCTGCTCGGGGTCGCGCCCTTTAAAATCCGTCACACGCCCGCCCGCTTCTCGTATCAAAAGCGATGCGGCTGCCACATCCCACAATTTCGAATCGACCGAGATTGCATATTCCGTGCGTCCGACACCAACATAGGAAAACACCAACGCCCTGCAACCGATATTACGAATACGAATATAGCGATTGCGAATACGCGTAAAAATCGCCAACCCTCTTTTATTGATCTCCGGCTCTTCAGGGGTCCATTCGATAAAGCCATACGCTTTTTTCGTATTGCTCTCCGGCGATACATGCGCACGATCATTGTTCAACCACGCACCGCGACCACGCACCGCGAAAAAAAATTCCTGCGTGACGGGCTGATACACAATGCCAAGAATCGTGCGGCCATTTTTTTGCAGTGCAACGGTGACATTAAAAAAAGGAATGCCATGCACATAATTCGTCGTGCCATCGATCGGATCAATGATCCACAGATACGGGGAATCACTTCTATTGGTAAGCCCTGTTTCCTCGCCAAGCATGACATGCGTGGGATGCGCGTCACGAATGATCGAACGAATTTTCGCTTCCGAGGCAAAATCCGTGTCAGTAACCATTGCCCGATACGGATGCACTTTATAATGAAGAACCTGCCGCTTCAAAAAACCAGCGCGAAGAATTTTTCCCGCTTCCAGAACCGCCTTTTTTGCTGTTTTGATAAATTGGTTCATGAGCTCTCTATCACTCGGTGATGTAGGCACAGCACCGAGTGATGTACTAACCACGAATAAGCGCTAAAAGCTCTGCTGTTTTTTCTTTCATGAGTGCGTCGGTCTTTGCCTCAACATTCAAGCGCAGAAGCGGCTCCGTGTTTGACGAACGAATATTAAAGCGCCACTCCGAGTACTCAACGGAAAGCCCATCGATCTTTTCGATCTTCCCGTCATGATAGCGTTGCTCGGCGAGTTCCATGATCTTTTGTGCATTAGAAACTTTTGAATTCACTTCACCCGATGTTGGATAGTTTTTTCGATACACGTCCGCAATCGCCGATAACGGTCTGTTACTCTTTGCAAGAATGTCAAGCATAAGTAAAAATGGAATCATGCCCGCATCCACGCCGAAATAATCACGAAAGTAATAATGCCCGCTGTTCTCCCCCGCAAAAAGTGCGTGCTCCTTCCGCATACGATCTTTAATAAAAGAGTGACCGGGTTTCATCATGATGGGTTTTCCGCCACAGCGCGTAATCGTATCAAAGCTTGCCCACGTCTGCCGCACATCATAAATGACCGGCTCTCCGGGATGTATTTTCAAAAGATACTCCGCAAGGATACAGAGCGTGTAATAGCCATCAACAAATTCTCCCTTCTCGTCATAAAAAAAACAGCGGTCTGCGTCCGCATCCCACGTGACGCCAAAGTCTGATTTTTCTTTTTTCATGAACTGCGTCATTTCCTCGCGACGCTCGGGAATCAACGGGTCTGGCTTTCCTTTTGGAAATGCGCCGTCGGGCTCGAAGTTTAGTGGCGTCACGGTGATGGGAAACTTGCCTCGTGCAATCAAGCGTTCGAGTACTTTACCTGCCATGCCAAAATTTGCGTTCGCAGCAATACGAAACGGTTTCATCGCGCTAACGTCAACAAAATTTTTCAAAAGATAATCGATGTAGTCGTCGAGGACGTCTTTAGTTGTAAGTTGTAAGTTGTAAGTTGTAAGTTTTTTCTCATTTTCTATTTTCATTGCGAGATCGCGAATTGCGAAGAGTCCCGTGTCGGATGAAATCGCTTGTGCCCCCTTTTGCACGAATTTCAATCCATTGTACTGTCCTTCATTGTGCGACGCGGAGATCATCACGCCCGCATCATATCCATAAAACGCAACCGCGAAATACAACATTTCGGTCGTTACCATGCCGATATCGATAATGGTTGCCCCTTCTTCCGCGATACCTTGTGTGAGTGCCGCGAACAATGCAGGACCGG
This sequence comes from bacterium, assembly GCA_030648795.1. Classification (GTDB taxonomy): domain Bacteria; phylum Patescibacteriota; class Patescibacteriia; order JACQSD01; family JACQSD01; genus JAUSHC01. Next base: position 4,738 of record JAUSHC010000010.1, read on the forward strand.
ACAAACGCACATCGCGCGCGACCACAATTGTTTTTCCTTTCCCAAGATATTGCACTAACGCACGACCGATCCGATACACTGCGTCTTCGTTAATCGTATCCGGATAAACGCCGCGCACATCGTAGGCTTTAAAAAGAGAGAGGTGTATAGGGTTCATGCTGGTTTTTGCTGATGAATACTTAACGTGCGAAGAAGCGTCATGATTCCGCCAAGTCCCCAGAGCGTTGCACAAATAGTTACGATAGGTCCTACAATCGGGAGGCTTTCACCAATCGCAAGAAGCATCGTCCCCATAAGTAATACGACGACCAATGATTGAATCTTTCGTTTTCGATCAACATGAGAAAGCACCATAAAACCAATGGTCAGACCCACAAACACACGCGCGCTGTACACGACGATCGCCCAAAGAGCTCCAATCATTATCGCAAGTGGAAGACCAATCACCGTGAATCCGAGAAGAATCGCCACGAGCGGTGGGAGAATAAGAAATCCCAGCCCCCACAAAAATTGGTTCCACGGTTTCGTGTTCATGATGGAGGCAATCACAAGCGACGGTCGCGGCAGGAGATGAACAAAAACAAGACCGATGAGCAAAAGACTGAAGAAGGAAATAATACGGTTGAAGATGACATCGCCCGTTGTTGCGGCGCTCCAAAGCGCATCATGCCGTTCGATGGGTGTATGCAGAAGCGCGCCCGAATCAACGATAGGCGCCTCGGACGCATAGAGCGTGACCGGACCATCGATCACCGCGCTCTTCTGAATTTTTATTTCTGCGGGACTCACGAGCACTATTTGTGTCGCGCCTCTGATCGTACTCGCGAGCGTAATGAATTGACCGACGAAAGAAAGATTCTTCGCGATGCGCACTTCGGGATCAAGCGTGAGTTCCCGCGCGGCGATGCTGATATTCTTGCCAACCGCTCCTTGCATATGTACGGTATTTCCAATGACACGGACACTTCCGGCAACAGCACCGGAAATCGTAATGTTGTCGCCAAGCACTACAACATCACCGTCTATTGGACCACGTAACACAACCTCCCGCCCCACTGCGTACACGTCGCCCGTTACCGGCGCACTGATTTCCACAACGTCATCAAAACGAAAAAGATCCCCACCTAACTTTTGCTCCGCAAAACTTGGGCGGGCTTCGCTTTCGCTCGTTGCGGCAAAAACCACGCTCCCAAACACGAAAAGCGCACCAAAAAAAATGACTACCAAAAATTTTCTCATACGCCTAGTGTATCAGGAACATGCTCACAAAACAAGAATTGCCTTTTACACACTGTTTTGCTACTCTATATACATGTCACATCTCTCGGAGTACGACCCCGAAATCGCAGGTGCAATCGAAAACGAAATCAACCGGCAACGCAATGGCTTGGAAATGATTGCGTCGGAAAATTTTGTATCGCGCGCGGTGCTTGAAGCCATGGGAACGCCACTCACGAACAAATATTCCGAAGGCTATCCCGGTAAGCGCTATTACGGCGGCAATCAGTGGATTGACGTTGTTGAAAATTTTGCACGCGAACGGTTGAAGCAACTCTTCGGCGCGCAGCACGCGAACGTCCAATCACATTCCGGATCCACCGCAAACATGGAAGCGTACTTCACACTCGCGAATCTTGGCGACACGATCATGGCGATGAATCTCGCGCATGGCGGACATTTGACGCACGGATCATCTGTCAATTTTTCCGGAAAATTCTATCGCTTCATCCCCTATGGCGTACGACAAGACACGCATCGCATTGACATGGATGCGGTACGCGCGTTGGCGAAAGCAGAAAAACCAAAAGTGATCCTTGCGGGATACACCGCCTACCCGCGTGAAATTGATTTCAAAGCGTTCAAAGAAATTGCGGACGAAGTAGGCGCCGCATTCATGGTGGATATGGCGCACATCGCTGGGCTCATCGCTGCCAAAGTACACCCATCACCCATCCCCTACGCCGACATCGTCACGACCACGACGCACAAAACACTCCGCGGACCACGCGGCGCGGCGATTCTCTGTAAGGCACAGTGGGCGGAAAAACTCGACAAAGCAGTCATGCCCGGTATGCAAGGAGGTCCATTGGAACACGTCATCGCGGCAAAAGCAGTCGCGTTCAAAGAAGCACTCGAACCATCGTTTGTTGATTACGCGAAAAATATTGTATTCAACGCGAAGGCACTTGCCACCTCACTTATCGATGAAGGCATTACGCTCGTTTCCGGCGGAACGGATAATCACTTAATCCTTCTTGATTTAACAAATACAGGAGTAACCGGGAAACAAGCAGAAGTCGCATTAGATTCTGTCGGCATCTACACGAATAAAAATATGATCCCGTATGATCCACGTAAACCCTTTGACCCATCAGGATTGCGGATCGGTACGCCTGCGCTGACAACGCGTGGATTCGATAAAGACGATATGCGCGAGATTGGTGTTCTGATCGCACAGGTTGTAAAAAATTATGGCAACGAAACCGTGTACGAAGGTGTGCGCAGAAAAGTGAAAGAACTCACCGAAGCGCATCCGCTGTATCCGGGATTGACAGTTTTATAAAAACACAAGAACACGAGAACATTAAAACAAGTTGTTTTTATGCTTTAATGTTTTCATGCTTTCATGAATATCCTCGACGGAAAATCATTAGCACTCCAAATACGGACGGAGCTCAAAGAAGAAATCAAACAACTCGGGATCACCCCGGGTTTTGCGGTTTTATTGATCGGCGATGATCCTGCGTCTCAAATGTACGTTTCGTTGAAAGAAAAAGCTTCCGCTGAAATCGGCATCCATTTCGAAAAAATCCTTCTGCCACAAAATATCGAAGAAGAACTGGTGCTCGCAAAAATTGATGAGCTGAACCGCCGCAAGGACATCCATGGTATTCTTGTACAGCTGCCACTCCCTCCGCACCTTAATGAAGATCGTATAACACAAGAAATATTTCCGGAAAAAGACGGCGATGGATTCCATCCGAAAAATATCGAACTCCTGATGGCAGGAAATCCACGCGTCATCCCCAACCTCATTCAAGGGATTATCCATCTCCTGCAAGCAACGGGTGTTTCACTTACCGAAAAGAAAACAGCTCTTCTTGCAAACTCGGATATATTCGCGAAACCGCTCGCAAAAATTCTCGCCGACCACGGCATGGCAGTACAGAGTTTCATCGCACAAAAAATCGACAAGCAAAAAATTTTGACCTGTGACATCATTATTAGTGTTCTTGGTCGACCTCATGCGATCACAAAAAATATGGTGAAAAAAGGAGCGATCGTTATTGATGTTGGCACAACACGCGTGGACGGAAAAATTCTCGGCGACGTCCATCCGAATGTTTCCGAAAAAGCTAGCTGGCTCACCCCTGTTCCCGGAGGCGTCGGACCACTTACCGTTGCGTATCTTTTAAAGAATGTGGTGGAAGCGGCAAAGCGATAATAATCGATACCGACTATTCTTAATACTCGCCCCCTACCAGCGAGTTTTTTATTACGTCGTATTGCACACCTCCATTGACAAGAACAATAGCAATGCGATACCGTATGAGCGGTTCCTTTCCAATTCATACGGCACACCCACTACAACAGCGGAGAGCTCACATGCCTATCGAAGACAAAGACGTCGAGTACGCATTTGCCTACGCGCAAGAGCTTTATCAAGCTTCACTACCCGATATGGAGCTACCCGGCGAGCGTGACGCACATCAAAACGCGCTCCAGGTTCGAATTTTCTGCGAAGTTATGCGGCTCTATGCCGCATCGTCGCACCCTGAAATTTTCTCGTTTCTCGAATCGTTCTGCGAAAAAACAACGCCGAAAGTGGAACGCATCCGCTTTCGCGCGCAACTCGCACGCGTGAGAACGAAAAGGTTATCGCCGCTGGCTATCATGTCGTGGGCATCAAGAAATGCGCCGCACATCGATACGTCTGGAGAAAAAGCGATCGACAGCGACCCGAGTTTCAAAATGCCGAACCTCGACGAGATAGCATTGCCGGTTGAATACACGTCGGCAGAAGATTTCAATGCGGTGCTTCGCCATGGTGACGATCGCCATGATATCGAAGCCGAGGCGGAAGAAATGCTGAAGCAAGGAAATTGTGTCCGTGCGTTCGAGCTTGCCGCTTCTTTGCCGCAAAGCGACAAGGATGAAATCGCCGCTCGCAATGCATTCCTCAATCAAGCAGGAAACCTCGCTCTCGACCAAGGCAAGGAAGACATCGCAGAAGAGTGCGCAAAACGCATTAGAAATGACCAAACTCGCGCATTACTTCTTGTGAAGCTCTTTAAGAGAAAGCGGAGAGATGATCTAAGAATCGAGATTGAAACTCTCGTAATGAAGGAAGTTCCGGCGTTTGACGATCAATGGCAGGTAACAATCGCACGCATACTCGCCGATACAACCGGAAACACAACAATCCTCCAATCGGTACAGCAACGAGTCGAAGGAGGTCGACAACAAACACAAGAGGAGGATCCTCTCGAGGAAAGCGAAGAGGATTTGAGGGAAGAGAAAGAGGATGAAGAATACGATCAGGATTGGGAGCTTTTCGGTGATCGTATTAAAACATTGGAACAATACCAGTCCCAAAACCTCCTTGGAAAACTTATTGGACAGGCGGCGATGGCGTGGTCGTACGCTGAACGCGCCGAGCGGTTCGCTAAAATTTGGAAGGTAACCAAAGACCCTCGTCATCTCGAACTTACGAGAACGCGTGCATTGGAAGTTGCCGCTGATGATCTCCAAGGGCTCAAGGATGTCGCATGCGAACTTTACCCTGCAACGAAGGATCCGAACGATCTGGAACGATGGCGGCAAGCGATTTATAACATCGAGAAGCCGATACAACGTCTCGAGGAACTCATAACGTTCTGCGCGGTCAAAACCGGACTTTTCCCCATCTAGTCCGATTGTGACAAACAACCTACTCGCCTCTACATCAGGCGAGTTTTTTCTTTGTATGTACAACACCGAGTGTTGTACAGATCTAGCTCGTAACGTTATGCAACCATCGATGGTACGTTGGATCAATCTGCGAGCGTTCAAGCGCGACGATCATAGGTATTTCATATGAATGGATCCGCTGAATCGCAGCTCGTATTTTTCCCCAATGCGTTTTCCGTGCTTCCAGTAAAAGCATCACTTCACGACCGGCAACCAATTTTTCTTTCCACCAGTATGACGACTGGATCGGCCACCACTTGGCACAAGCGACCAATCGCAAACGCAAGAACATCGTCGCAATGCGTTTTGCTTCGGCAGTATTTTTACAGGTTGTGAGAATGAAAATCATATAGAATACGAACCACCCCTAACCCCTCCTTGAAGAGGAGGGGAAAAATTTTACGCTCTCCCTTATTAAGAAGAAGGGGGAGAAGGCTTAAAGATTCCTCCCCCTTTACAAGGGGGAGTCAGAGGGGGTTTGTAATACTTCAACAATTTTTTCAAGTACGCCATCAATAGTATCGTCTATGTCCTTATTCGTAAAACGTAAAATACAAATACCACGATCTTTCATACATGCATCACGTATTGCGTCATGCTGTTTCCCCACTTCGTCATAGTGCGTATCACCATCAACTTCGATAACCAACGATTGATCAGGACAATAGAAATCAACAATGTATGGACCAATCCCTTGCTGGCGTCGAAATTTATAACCGTCTAATTGTCGAGCACGCAACTTCGCCCATAATCGTTGTTCGCCCGATGTCATGGTATTCCGTAATTTCTGCCGAACTGATTTTTGTAACTTCCTGTTAAAAAGTTTTTCCATGAAACCACCCCTCGCCCCTCCTTAAAAAGAAGGGGGAATCTTTCAATTATAAAAATGCCGTAAATAATACTACTGCCGCTATCGCCGCGGTTTCACTACGCACGATGCGAGAACCCAAAGAAAATGGAATCGCTCCACGTTCTTTTAATAATCCATACTCTTCTTCCGTATAATCCCCTTCCGGTCCAAGAAAAAGATGGACGCGCTTTGCTCCGTGTATAATTGTCGCAATATCTTTCGCAATTTTAACACCATCCTGCATCGTTGAAAGTACAATCACGATTTCATCCGATGGGATGCTTATAAGTGCATCGGAAAGTGTTGTCACGGACGCAAGCGACGGAAGTATGCCGCGTCGCGCAACTTCCACAGACTCACGAATGATCGCCTCCCACCTCTCGCGAAGATGCGGAGAAATATCATGATACGGTGACCGACTGGTGTCAATTGGCACAAACGACGTAACCCCAAGCTCCGTACACTTTTCAACAATCGTTGCGAACCGCTCGCGCCGAATGAGCGATGGATATAAAAAGACCGGAATCGCCGTCTCGCGCATATTTTTCTTTCTTTCGGTAATAGATGCTCGCACAACTGTATGATCAATATGATCAATTGCACAGGTATATTCATGTTCTCGGCCATCCAATGCGATAAAAACACCCCCGGGTTTTAGACGAAATACTTTGCGCATCTGCCGAATAATTTCGGCATCATACATCGTTACCGTCTGATCATGGAAGGAGTTTGGGGGGAGAAAAAATGATGGGAGGGAAGACATAGTAAAAATTTCTAATTTCTAATATCTAATTCCTAAACTCGAGGATAACACGAATCCGCCTCTCAGCCAACCCCATACCTCCGCTTCGCTTCGGCACTGTGGCACCAGCATACGCGGCGGATTGTAACTCCCAACCCCGCCAAGGCGGGGGGCGAGTTACAAAAAAATAGGGCAATGTGTATTACATCGCCCACTATCTCTGTCTCTCTCGGTATCAGTACTATGTACTTGGTGACATATACCGCCTCACCGAAAGAGACGTTGTCTCGAGAGACCGGACATGGATAGGGGGAATAGCGTTCTCCTCAGAAACTCCCCTCATCCGCGACCGATCTCTTGGTGTCGTTGAGTGGTGTATTCGGGTTGTAACTCCCGACAAAGTTTTCGATCACGGTGACTCAAAAACTTTGGACGAGTTATAACAAAAGAGGCTCGATGATTAGTCGAGCCTCTTATAAAAATCAAATTTTGGATAGATCTTCCAGACATATGTGATAGGGTGGTACATATTTTTTCCTGTTACCTTATCCACAAATCAGTATACCATGTAGTAGAAATTCGATCAAAATGGCGCTGTCGCATCATCCTCCCCGGCGGAGCCGGGTCCGGCTTCGCCGGATTTACCAAATTTTTTCTTGATGACCTCCACTTTATTCTCAATATCAGATAACTTTTTCTTCAATACCGCTGCAAGCTCCAATCCTCTTTCGAATTGCTTCAACCCGTCATCTAAATCAAAAGCTCCCTTTTCAAATGATTGGGTTATTTTCTCGAGTTCTTCAAATGCTTTAGCGAATGATTGATCCTTCATACATTTATAAAAGTTTTACTTGTTTACTACGAACAACTGATGGAATACTACCATCTCGTAGGCGCGTTGTCACCTCGTCTCCTGTGCGCACATCACGAACACTTTTCACCACCTTCCCGCCAACGAAAGTGATCGAGTAGCCGCGCGTCAATGTCGCCTCGGGCGATAGCGCATACAGAAGCTGCGTATAGCGTGTCACACGCTCGTGCAACGTCGCAAGTGTATTGCGAAAATTCTGAAAACTCTCTGCGAAACGTGTAATAAGCTCGCGTGGCGCATCCATCATCTGGCGCACGATGTCCTGTAACCGCTGAAGCGAATGCATGACACGGTTGCGATCAACACCGATAACACGATGCAAACATTGCTCCATAGACTGCGCAAACGCATTCACTTGCCACGCGACTTCCGTCCGATCCGGCACGACAAGCTCCGCCGCATTCGATGGTGTTGCCGCGCGAACATCTGCGACAAAATCTGCAAGTGTTACATCACGCTCATGCCCTACACCGACAACCACCGGAATTGCTGAAGAAAAAATTGCGCGAGCCACATCCTCACTATTAAACGCTTGCAAATCTTCGAGCGACCCGCCACCGCGTGTGACAATAAGCACGTCGGGGCGCGATATAGCGAGGTCCGACCTCCCCGTTACGGAGGTCGGACCTCGTAACGCATTGAACCACCGAATCGCACCAACAATTTCCGGTACAGCGCTCGCTCCCTGCACGCCGACATGCGCCACAGTAATCGTAAGCCCGCTCCAACGGTTTTTCAAAACGCGCAACACATCCGTGCACGCCGCCGCGTCTTGCGACGTAACAAGCCCAATGTGCTCCGGAAAACGCGGAAGTGCACGCTTGCGCTCTGGTGCGAATAACCCCTCTTTCTCAAGCTTCTCTTTTAGAATTGCAAATGCGCGCTGTAATGCCCCCGCACCCACAAGCTCCACTTCCATAACGCGCAGATGAAATTTTCCCGATTGTTGAAAAAGTTTTGGCGTGCCCACCACTTTCACTTCCATACCGTCTTCGAGTGGCATGTGCAAATCCCACTTCATCATGAAGCACGACACGCGGGACTCCTTATCTTTCAATTCAAAAAAAACAAGCCGATCTTTTGCGACTTTGTAATCCACCACCTCGCCCTGCACCGCGATCATTCCGAGCCCTTGCTCGAGATACGCGGAAACCGCAGTGACGAACTGCGAAACAGTGAAAATTTTCTGCTGTGGCGCGGCCATATCGTGTAACGTATAACGTGTATCGTTAAACGTTGATCGTAAACCGTTTTTACGTTTTACGTTACGCGATTCACGCTCCACGTTTTTACTGTGCTATGAGTTTAATAGTTCCACTACTGTAATCAATTTTGCCATCGTCCGTGTCATATGTTCCAGCACTAAAACTAGTCACAATCCCCTGTTCTGTCGCTCCACCTGACCAACTGGTCTGCGCGGGTACGGCATTGCGCCAACGAGTATAATAATTTGTGAGTACGACATCGTCCTGCCCTGTCACCGAAACGGTTGCCGTCATCTTCTGCGTAGAAGGATCGTCGTAAGACGTTGCGTATGTTGACTGGATGTTCCCCGAACTGTCACGCGACACATTGTCAATGACAATCTTCCGCGTAAACGTATCCCCGTCAAGCACGACCAATTCCGTATCAGTCGCGAGCGTCCATTTATCGACAGGGATAGCGGGATGATAGGGATTGCCACTCCCTTTCGATAGATTATAAAGCGTAAGATAATTTTCCTCCGCGACAGACTTTGCCGCCTCAATTTCCTCTTGCGCCAATTGCACCGCCTGTGTGCGTTTCAGTGCGGTACGCCCCGAGCGCTGACCGGCGTAAAACGTCATGGTGATAAGCCCACCCATAATGGTCAATATACCCAAAGCGAGCATAAGTTCGACGAGAATGACGCCACGCGGATGTTTCATAATACAAATTGCCCTAATTAACCTAATTGATCTAATCAAACCCCAAATCTCAATCCCCAATTTCTAAACTTTCGTCATTGGGTCATTGGTGCTTGTTTAGGTAAATTAGAAATTAGAATAATTAGAAATTCTAGTACGATACTCTCCCCACACTATTAATTGTTATCGTTTTAGACTGTTTCCCGTCTGCTGTCTCAATAACAATGCTTGTCGCTGAATCCGTTATGAGAGCGCCGGACAATTTATTAAATAATATATTTTCAGTTGCATTTGTGGCTGGTGTCGTGAACACAACGCCCGCAGGAAAAAAATATTTCTCTGCGTCTGCCGCATAGCCTGTGTCTGCGTTCGTGCACGCTGTATCTGAATACAGCGAATAAAAATCACTCCCACTCGCCGGATTATCAAAATGAACGCCCCAACATTTCAGCTCATCCGCACCCATCGCGCGTATCTGCGCGCGACGCAATTGTCCGGAGATATTATCAGCAATCGTATTCACATCAATCGTTCGGTTGAAACTGCCATAGGAAAGAATACCGACGGCGGCGAGCGCAGCCAATATTGCCGACGTCAAAACAATTTCAAGAAGCGTAAAACCATGCTGGCGGTGTACCATAAATGCAGAATGACCGAGAAAAAATTAACCTAATTAACCTAATTGCTCTAATTGATCTAATCAAACCCCAAAACCAAATCCCCAATTTCTAAATCCTTCGTCATTGGGTCTTTGGTGCTTATTTAGGTAAATTAGAAATTAGAATAATTAGAAATTCTAGTACTATCCTTATACTGACCCCACCAACTTATAAATCGGCAACAAAATAGAAATTGCAACTCCTCCAACCGTAAGCCCCATGAACGCCAACAGTAGCGGTTCTAGTGCGGAAAGAAGACTTCGAAGCGCCTGATCTGTTTCTTCTTCATAGAACGTGCTCAAATTATGCAAAAGCGCAGTTAATGATCCAGTTTGTTCACCAATTGCCATCATGCTCGTCACAATACGAGGGAAAAGCTTTGGATATTGTTCGAGAGTGTTTGAAAGCCCAATACCGCGCTCAATATCGCCAACTGCCCTCTCCAGTACCATCCGATACGACGCATGTCCGACAGAAACCGACGCGAGCTTCACTGCATCAATAATCGAAAGCCCGCTCTCCAAAAGCGTTCCGAGAATTCGAAGCATGCGCGCAATAACAATACGCTGTACAACCGTACGGATAATGGGTGTCTTTAATGAAATCACTGAAAGAATATTTTTCCCTCTGCGAGATTTGATAAGAAATATAAATCCAAAAATACACGCACCAAGCACAAGAAGTGTCAGTGGCGGATACGCGACAAGAATGGCGCTCACCGCCATAAGCACGCGTGTAGGTGCGGGCATCTGCACATTCAATGATGCAAACATTTTTCCAAGGCGAGGAAGAACGAGCGTTACGAGAAGTGAGATAATGAGAAAACTCGCACTCAAAAGTATGATGGGATACGCCATCGCAGACATGATCTTCCGATTCAAGTCGTACTCTTTGCTGATTTGTATAAGGAGTTGATCAAGTGATTTCTCAAGCGTACCCGATGCTTCACCCGCCTCGATGACTCCAGTGAAAATCGGAGAAAAATATTTCGGATAGGATTTAAAAACAACAGACAACGGAAGCCCGCGTTCAATATTTCCTTTTGCTTCTTGCAAAAGTTGCTTCATGAATGGTTTTGTCGCCTCCGAAAGAAGAATGTCGATGGATTCCGCAACATGGAGCCCCGCGTTCAACATGGTCGAAAGATGTTTCAAAAGAAAAATTTTTTCCGCAACGGTGATTTTTGATCCGATACTGATCGAGAGTCCATTGCTCTTTTTCTTTTCAAGAGCAATACGCAACGGAGAAAGCCCCTTGCTTTTGAGCCACGTCGCCACTGCTTCGGTGTCTTCCGCATCACGCGTTCCTTTCTGCAAATTCCCGTCTGACGCTGTTGCTTCGTATGTAAAACGCATAGTAAATTGACCTAATTAACCTAATTGCTCTAATTGATCTAATCAAACCCCAAAACCAAATCCCCAATTTCTAAATCCTTCGTCATTGGGTCTTTGGTTCTTATTTAGGTAAATTAGAAATTAGGGTACTTAGAAATTGAGTGTTCTGATCTTTGCATCTTACATTATCTACTCCTTACTCTCGGATCACCCGTAAGACCTCGTCTATCGTCGTCACTCCTTCCTCCACTTTTCGCAGTCCATCATGAAAAAGCGTTGTCATTCCTTGCTCGATTGCTTTCTTCTTAATCTTTACCGCCGGGGATTTTTCTAAAATAAGGTCTCGAATTTCATTCGAAACACTCATCACTTCATAGATGCCAATCTGTCCCTTATAGCCATTATTGTGGCACATCTTGCACCCCGCACCCCGATACAGTCGCGGTGGAAGAGCAACGCCTCCTTCACCGGTCAACACCATCTGCGCCTCAATCAACTTCTTTGTCTCTGGCGGCATATCTTCACTTGTCACGCAGCTTAAACAAATACGTCGCACAAGACGTTGCGCAATCACAACATTGATCGTCGATGCAACGAGATACGGCTCTGCGCCCATATCGAGCATACGAGGGGCTGCACCCGCGGCATCATTTGTGTGAAGCGTTGAAAGCACCAAATGACCGGTCAATGACGAATGAATAGCCATATCAACAGTCTCCTCATCACGAATTTCTCCCACCATAATAATATCGGGATTTTGACGAAGAAGTGCACGGAGTCCGTTCGCAAATGTAATACCGGCTTTCGTATTCACTTGCGTCTGATTGATACGCGAAATACTGTATTCAATCGGATCTTCAACTGTACAAATATTTACCTCGGGACGATTGAGTGTATGAAGAATCGCGTAGAGTGTCGTTGTTTTTCCAGAACCGGTCGGACCCGTGGAAAGAATCATACCGAATGTTTTTTTGCTCGCGTCTTCAACGATCAATCGTTCGCGCTCCGAGAAGCCAAGTTCAACGAGCGAAAGCGGACGGGATGACCCTTTCAGAAGTCGCATTTCCGCTTTTTCACCATAGAAGGTCGGAATGATCGATACGCGCACATCGACATTATGATCACCACTCGTAAAACTAAAACGACCGTCTTGCGGTGCACGATGTTCATCAATCTGCAATCCCGCCAACAACTTCACGCGTGCGACAAGGATGGGGTCGATCGCTTTCGGCAGCGTCAAAACTTCTTGCATCACGCCATCCACACGAAAACGAACAAGCAACTGGTCGGCAAGCGGCTCAAAGTGAAGATCCGAAGCGTTTAACGCCGCCGCATTTTCAAGAATCGTATCAAGAATGGAAATGATAGGAATACCACGCGCCATCTTCTCCACATTCATGACACCACCTTCCGTTGCTTTTGCGATATTCTCTTTAATGATACGACTGAAATTCTCGCCAACCTTTTCCTGATAATGCTTCCATGCAAACTGCAAGCTTATCATACTCGCCGCATGCGGCTCCACCCATGCACCCACTTTCGCACGAAGAAATTCGATCGTCTCAAGATCATTCGGATCCTCCATGGCAACTTTCACGATATTGGCGTCCGTATCAAACGCAAATGCGCAAAGATTCTTCGTCTTCGCAATGGCTTCGGGTATCATGTGAACGGCTTGTCCATCAACTTCCGTACGCCGAAGGTCAATGTAGGAAACCTTCGATTCGTCGGCGAGCGTCTGCACAACGTACTCCTCGGGAGCATCCCCTCGCCCAATGATAACATTTAAAAGCGTACGATTGGTGCGCCTGGCTTCATCGATGGCAGAATTAAACTGCTCCTCGGTGACAAGTCCGGAGGAAAGAAGCGCGGTTTTCAGGTTGGAAGTCGGAAGATGCATTATGGAGTTGTCAGTAGTCCCGCCACTCTCTTTATTGAAATGAAGCGGGATCCCGCCAAAGGCGGTGATAAGTTCACAGTTGTAAGTATAGAGGAAAAAAATAAGAACTGCCACCGCATCTTGCGGGGCCCCGCCAAAGGCGGTGGAAAACTGACAACTAATACATGCGCACCACCCCCTAGCCCCTCCTCGGAAAGCCACCGCCGAATTGGCGGGGCGAGGAGGGGAAAACGATCGATTCCCTCCCCTTTTCAAGGGGAGGAGAGGTGGGGTTCTACAAACACGTCTTACACACAAGCACCTCGAGCCACGGAGCGTGAGGGAGAATAAGCGGAGTGAGTCCCATCGCAAGAAACGCAGAAATGATAATGAATGGGGCGAGGCGTATGCGGCGATCATGTACTGCGCCGGCAAGCCACGGAGTAACGATGAGTGGTAAAACAAAAACCCCTATTGCATACAGTACTGCGCCAGGCCACCCTGCGGACAGCGCGCCAAAAAATACAAGCAAACGCTCATTCGTATCAAGCCACTTCCCGCGCGAGTAACGCTGCAACGCCCAAAAAACGAAAAGGAGAAGTAACGCAATAACGCAGCTCAAAAAAAAGCTAGAAAAAAAACGAAAAGACGCATACTTCAAGAAATACGTCGGTTGATACGGAGGAAGAAGGTAGGGCAGCGCTTTCTGCCAGAAACGATACTGAAGCACGCTATACACAATACCGCGACTCAAAAGAAGCGCCACGGAAACAAAAAGCCCCCATCGCAAAGTGCGCGACGGGAGCTCGTGGGTACGAAGAACGACAATAAAGAACAAAAGTAGTGCTACGACGAAGAAAAGGGAAGGAAAATATGTGAAGTACTGCAGTAGCATTACAAAGCTAGAAATCGAATGCTCCAGTACCTCCAGCACCAAGAATAGTTAGCTTTGTTCCCGCCTCGTAATAGTTATCATTATTACCACCATCTTTTGTCATCTTATTATCCGTTAAAGTGTACGCGGTGCTTTCAAGTTTCGCATTCATTTCAAATGTAAGATCGCTTGCGTCACATTTATAACGATACACAAGATCGCTTGATGTCACTGCGGATGCTGTTGTCACCGTATTTGTCGGATCAATAGGGAGTGCTGAAATCGGCGATCCTCCTGTCAACCCCGTAAAAGCAATCGGAATCCATCCGGACCCACTGACTTGTGAAAGGTTAGCAGCAGTAACCTGTCCATCAATTGGCACGCTTCCGGAACCGTTATCAAGCGTCGAATCGGCAATATTCGTTGTGTCGGATCCAATACTGTAATAAATAGTATCCGTTGCGGTTCCACTCGCACAGGTCGTATTCCCGCTTGTGTTATCAAGTAACGGAGTCACGGTATTCGTAACATACAATCCAATTGCTGTCTTCATCGTCGCTAAATCTGAAATACGTTGATTGTCGCGAGTCTTCTTTAACGTTTCCGCCGGATTCAAGACGAGTACGAGCACCGTACCCAAGATGACCATGATACCAATGACGATTAAAAGCTCAAGAAGGGTAAAGCCGACTGCCTTGCCGTTCTCACTACGAAGAGAGGGAGTGTACATAATCTTTGTTTTAGTTGTAAGTTGCCACCGCTATAGCGGGGTCCTGCCAAAGGCGGTGATAAATTGATAATTAAAAATTTTATTTTATGCTCCTGCCGGCAAGTACGCTTTCACTTTCGCGATAATTGCGTCGAGTGAAAAATCTGACTTCACCATGTATTCTTTCGCTCCCAGTACCTTCCCGCGGTCAATGTCTGCTTGCTGACCCAAGTTCGAAAGAATAAGTACCTTTACATTAGCACTTCCCGGATCATTCTTCAAATCCGTAAGTACTCCAAACCCATCTTTCTTTGGGAGCATAAGATCCAGCAAAACCACCTGTGGATGCTTTTCACGAGCAAGCTGCGACCCCACCTCGCCATCTGCCGCTGTGAGCACCGTCCACCCCTGCTGACCCAATTTCGCTTGATATACACGCAAAAGACGAGGATCATCTTCCACAACGAGTACTATTGGTTTCTCATCTGCCATAGATTATAGAACAAAAAAACTGGGGATGAAGTTATTATATATTATACTAGGAAACACACAGCAGTACAAGACTACTTCACTATAGCACGTTCATCCTCGAACAAGAATTGCAATTTTTTTTGATATGTCGGTTGCCGCTTCACCAACATCTGCCCCAAACGACGCGCTTTTTCCTTATCCCCTTGTTTCCATTCATTCTGTAAAAGATTCTCATAATACGAGGAATTCCCCTGCTCTCGTACAACAATTGTACGGTAGAGAGGTATTGCGTCACGAAAACGTCCGACAGCAACATATGCTTCTGCCAAAGTAACAAGCATGGAAACACTCGGCTCCTCTTCACGAAACAATTGCTGAAGCGCCTGCTGCTCACGCGCCTGATCACCCGCATGGATCGCAACAAGAGCAAGCTGTAGAATGCTTTTCGTTATGGTGGGATCAAGCGCAACGCCTTCTTCCGCGGTAGTAACTGCGAGCGCGCGTTCTTCTCGATACAGATGCGTCCACGCTTCCTCAAAAATAATGTATGGATTCTGCGAAAAAAGACGCCGCGCTTCGGCAAGGATCATCGCCGCGCGACCAAGATATGCCGAATCACCTCTGCCTGCGATACGATATACCGAAGAAAGGACGGTGAACGCGCGAAGATTAGGGGGTTGTCTCCATGCTTCCTTTTCTCCTTCATGAAAGGCGAAACGAAGAAAAGAGGCAATTGCCGCTGGAGCATATATATTCCCCTTGATCGTCTCCGCCGCTACCGGCGCAATAAGACTCATACGAATCTCTTCAGTTCCAAATGTCTGCACCGCAAGCGCGCGTTCAAAAAATGCTTGCACCAATGGTAAAGGACGCTTCTGTTGCCACAAAGAAACCCCCGCGACAAATGCCTCGCCGGAAAGAATTGGGTAAATAAACGATGCGGACGCCGTTACAATAAAAACAAAAATAAAAGAAGTCGCAAACGCACCATAAAGTATCGTATGTGCGAATGCCTGACGCGGCGCAGAGGATGAGGGAGATGCTTGCGGCATCAATGGCACATCACTATACGCATACAATGCGAAAAAGAGAAGATACGTTCCAAAGCTATCAAAAACAAAAAGATTCTGCAGGACATACGCAAAAAGCGCAGCACCAAGCACCATCCCCTCTTGCCATGGTCGCATCCCACGACGAACTGTTTCCCGAAGTCCTCGGTATGCGGCATACAAAAGTCCACAGTAAGCAAGAAGCCCCAACAATCCCGCGCTCACCAGCCAATCGACAAAGATGTTGTGCGGACGATCAAACCACCGTTCTTCAAATTGGAATAACGACGGATCATGATGTTGGCCATACGCGATAAGATAATTTTCTTGTCCCCAACCAAGGAGTGGGCGCTGCAAAAACGCTTTCCACGCGATCTTCCATAATGTGGTCCGCGCGCCAAGCGTTGCATCCACCTGCGTAAAATGCGCAAGAGAATAATTTCCTTGTACGACCGGC
This sequence comes from bacterium, assembly GCA_030648795.1. Taxonomy (GTDB): domain Bacteria; phylum Patescibacteriota; class Patescibacteriia; order JACQSD01; family JACQSD01; genus JAUSHC01. The sequence continues at coordinate 21,469 of JAUSHC010000010.1, forward strand.
GTCATCCGCATCGCTAAAAAGAAAAAGGGGGTAGCGATGAAAAGAAAAATCGCAACGCTTGAAAAAATACGAAAAATTTGAAAACGAGGCGTCTTCCATACATGCCATAGGACGCTAATAAAAAAGAAAAACGCTACAACATAGAGCGCAAGAAGTACCGCACGCGTAGAAGCGAAAAAAATCGCGACAAACGCAAGCGCAATACAGATGCCATAGAGCAGGCGAATCAATATTCTTTTTGTCCGAAAACAAAGGAGCAGCGCGATAAATGCGTGCAAGAGGAGATAGCCAGAAAGCAACGATGTATTCCCGATTGTCGCGGTCATTCGCGTATCGTTTCCAAGGCGCGGGAAAATGCCAAGGTGTTGAAGAAGTGTCATGACACTCACAATACATCCGGCAAGAACAACACAACGAAAAAAGATGAGCCATTCCCGCTCACGACGGAAAAAATTTTGCAGCAACAAAAAATATGCTCCAAAATGGAGAAGTCCGATCATCCCCTCCATTCGCCGATAATTCGACCAAAAGCTCCGATACGGATCCACACCAAGAAAATCAGCAACAATCACGATACCAAGAAAGAGAAGAAGAAACTTCGTTGTACGGGTTACACGCGGCTTATATTCTTCATCGAGGGCAATGAGAACAAGCCACAATACAAGAAGAATCTCAACAAGTATGCGAAAAAGAAAATGCCGTCCCGTCACAAATGGATACGGAAGCGCCGGAGCAACTACAAGAATAAAAAACGGCGTAAAAAAAAGCCCTCCGAGAATGATACGTCGAAGTGCCGTAATAAAAGAATCTCTATAGTGCATAAAGAGTGAAGAGAGCGCCTATGTCTTTTTCATGTATGGCAATGCGACTGAAAACGCCGTGCCCTTCCCCTCTTCTCCGCCTTCGCCAAGGCTTCGGCGGACAGGCGACTCAAACCAAATCTGCCCGCCAAGTTTTTCGACAAGCGTTTTGGTCAAATAGAGCCCGAGTCCCGTGCCATAAGGATCAACCGTTTTAATGTTTGATGCGCGGAAAAATCGCCCAAAAATTTTTGTTTGTTCTTCTTTCGGTATTCCCATGCCAGAGTCTTCAACCGTCACCACGCACCACGATGCATGTTTTTTGAGCGCCTGCTTCACGGCCTTGAAAATCGGAGGAATATCGGCGGTCTTTCCATCTACCGTCGCAACACGGAGTGTAATTGTTCCGCCTTCCCGATTATATTTAATCGCATTCGTGAAAAGATTTTGTACAATACTCCGAAGGCTTTCTTGATGGGTAAGAAGCGCCGCGCACGCCATTGGATCTCCCTCCCATACAACCGTAAGATGTTTCTGTGTCGTGAGCGTTTGCAATTCATTGCGAAGTGTTTCCATAAGTTCGTGGACATTCACAAACTCGCGACTGCGCATACGATTGTCATCTTGCGCTTTTGCCATAGCAAGAATATCGCCGACCATTGCGAGTGTTTGCTCCGCACTCTTCGCAACATCAATAAGATTATCGCGCTGCGTTTGTGTGAGCGATTCACCCTTCGGATCCAGCACCATCTCCAGAATAAGCTTCATCGCCAGAAGCGGCGTCTTCAATTCATGAATCGCCGTGTGGAGGAAAACGACATCAATTTTTTCCGAGGGCTTTACCATAACTATTTGGTTATTGTAAACGCGCTTACTGCTGTTGCACCTTTTATATCTTTTAATGGGACTTCGTCTTCCCCGTGCAGCATTGCATAGAGCGTCTCGCCTGCTTTCGAAGGACGCTTGAGCGCAACAGTCACCGTATACACACCGGGCTTAAACACCTGACTCCTTCCGATCTCGGCTCCCGGTTTTCCGCTCGCATCTTCATGAATCATAACAAAGCCAGGAGTCGCAAGTTGCACGCTCGCAACATTTACGCGCACGTTCGACGCTTGCTTCTCTGCGGTGATGCTATTATTTTGTATGGTTGGAGGTTGCGGTGCTACCACTGGTGCGCCCGCTTCCTGCGGTAGAGCTACGGGAGGAGGAGTTGATTTCGTTCGCGCACATCCTGCACCAAGTAAAAGCAATGAAGCGACGGTAAGGAGGAAAAAATTCTTTTTCATAATGTTTTTGTCATCCTGAGAATCCGCCTCCGCCAGTTGGCGGATGGCGGAGACGAAGGATCTAGATTCTTCGCCCTACTCAGAATGACAGATTTATATTATACCTCTTTTGTTTCTTTCTGTCCCTGTTTCTTTGGAAGCGTCACCGTAAGCGTCGTTCCCTTGTTCTCCTCTGAAACAACCGCCACGCTTCCGCCATGTCCCTGCACGATCGTCTTCACAATGAAAAGCCCAAGACCCGTACCAACATTTTTTCCAACAATCGCATTCGTCGCGCGAAAAAATTCACGAAACACATCCTTTCGTTCGTTCGCGGGAATCCCAATGCCCGTATCAGCGACCGTAACGACGACCGAATCGCCTTGATCTTTCCCCGTAACTGTGACACCCCCCTCTTTCGTATAAATAATCGCGTTGTCAAAAAGATTCATGAAAATCTTTCGCATATCACTTGGATTCGCATCAATAACAAACGGCGCCTCGGGAAGCGCGAGCGTAAATGTTAATTTCTTTTCCTTCACTCGCTTATCCAACGCACTCTGCAACTCTTTTAGAAGCACACCAACATCCACCGCTTCTGTTTTCTTAACCACATACCCAATACCCAATTCAGAGACTGTCAAAAGATCATCAACAATCGCGGTAATTTGCTGACTCGACTCCGCTGCATCTTTAATCGTATCACCATACGTCGCAAGCTCCGGCTTTCCTGTCTCACCGGAGAGATATTCCATCCCCCACTGCAGAGCGGTGAGTGGTGTACGCAATTGGTGTGACATAACGGAGATAAACACGTCCTTCTGACGAGAAAGCTCTTGCTCTTTCTTCAATGAATCGGCAAGTGCCTCACTACGGATCTGTATCGCTTTCAACTCATCGAGCTTCTTTAATTGCACCGCCATATCATTAAATGATTCGGCGAGCTCCCCGAGTTCATCATGACGAGGAAGCGCAATGCGATGTTCAAATTTTCCTCCCCCGATGAGCTGCGCGCCCGCACGAAGCATCTGAATCGGTTTCGTCACCTGCCGCGCCAACAATAAGCTCGCAAGAAGAATAAGACCAAACGTCGAGAGCACAAAAACAGTGATTTGTTTTTGGATGGTACGCACAACCTCTAGCGCGTCCTGCTCTGGCCACTCTGCAATAACCGCAATACGCAATTCCGGAAGAGAACGCATCGACGCAAACACCGACTCGCCTGCCTCATTCTTATATCGTTCATTCTTTATGAGCTCTGCCGCAGACGTGTCTGTCAGCATATTCTCTGCAACGGAAAGCGATAGTGTAGTACCAACCCGTTTTGCGTCATGCGAATACCCAATGATGCGCTTTTCTTGGTTGATAAGATAGACGTATCCTCTATTGCCAAGCATCACGTCACCGACGATCTCATCCTGCACAAATGAAAGCTTCATCTCTGCGGTAAATACGCCAATCAAAAATCCACTTCCG
>JAUSHC010000013.1 GCA_030648795.1 bacterium
ACCGCATCATGCGACACACCACCGGTCACGATGACCGCAGCGTTCGCGGGCTGATAAAAACGCTTGTGAAAATCTGCAAGCGCTCCCACCGTAATCCACTCTACCGACTCTCGTGTTCCTCCGGTGGGATAATGCAATGCCGGCACATGCGGAAAAAATGTACGCCGCTCCCACAGAAGCAGATCCTGATCGGGACCATCCCGATCGTCAAGCTCCTGCAGAATCACCGGACGTTCCCGATCCACATGGAAGGCGGAACACTCGAACACGGATGCGATGGAAAAAAGCGCATCGATGATCGCACCAAGATCCCGGACATACCCATCAATCCAGTACTCGGTGGAAGTCTTCCCTGTTTCGGCATTCACTTCGATCCCCTTACCATGGAGATGACGAAGCTTCGGATGCACGCCATCCACTGCCGCTCCATCGTAGAGCAAGTGCTCCAAGAAATGGGAAATACCGGGATTGGCTCCATCATCAAGTGAGCCCACTGCAAACACGATGCTCACATGGACAAACTGCGATGGTGTCTCCGCGGTAATGAGGGTGAGGCCGTTTGGCAACACGGTCTCCATAACGGGAACAGGAAGGTGCGGATACTGTCGCGTTTTCACGGAGAACCTCCTTTTCAATCTTGGGTTTTGAACACGTGATTGCGCCAACCGTACACGATAATGCGCTTCTCGTCAAGAGTGCGTGTGACAGGTGGTGGCAGAGTATATGACATCGTATCTATACTATTATCTATACTATTTCACATCTCCCATTCAAGTTAAACACCCGCTCATTCTATGTATCAACGTATTACTACGTTAATACATGAGCTGAAAAAACTTTGATTATGAAAAACCAAGAAAAATTTTATACGCCACCGAGGTGGACACGTTTAATTTTTTCATGCGCAAGGATTTCCCGCCCGCCGGAGAGGACAACTTGCCCGTTTTCGAGTAAATAAATTTTATCCGCGATCGCGCTTGCAGCTTTTGCATTTTGCTCAACAAGAAGGGTCCCGATCCCCTGCTTTTTTAACTCGACGAGCTTTTCAAAAATCCCTTGCATCATCACTGGCGAAAGTCCAAGTGACGGCTCGTCCAACAACAATAATTTCGGCGACGGCATGAGTGCGCGCGCAAGCACAACCATCTGCTGCTGCCCGCCGGAAAGCGATCGCGCCGGCTTTTTTGCTTTCAATGCGAGTACAGGAAATTCATGAAAAACATATTCAACACGCTCATGTAATAAACTGCGCCCGAGCAGAAGCCCGCCAAGCTCAATATTCTCCCGCACGTTCAAATTCGGAAAGATTGGTCGTCCCTGCGGCACATATGCCAAACCATGTTGGATGCACTCGTACGTCGGAATTTTGGTGATCTCCCGCCGATCAACACGAATCTGCCCATCATAAATATCAACAAGATTAAAAATACTTTTCAACACCGTCGACTTTCCTGCACCATTAGGACCTATGAGAAGTGTAATCTCGTTGAACTTCGCTTCACAATTCACACCAAAAAGAATTTGGAGTTGTTCGTAGCCCGCATGAAGATTTGTAATTTGCAGCATAATTTATTCAATAAGCCCCTTTGCTTTCAGCTCATCAAAGATAAGATGATCGACCACGGTAGCGAGATGTTTCTCGTTATAAGACAGGTAACCGACTTCTGCCACTTCATTCCCTGGCGTCGGAGTGCCCGAAAATGTTCCTGTGTAACAGCGCATCCGAACAATCGTTCCTTCGGGTTTGCCGTATGCCTGTGCCTCAAAGGATCCGTAATACCGAACGCTCGCAGGATCGAGATCAACGCTAAGCTCTTCTTTTATTTCGCGAATCAGTGTTTCTTCATCCGTCTCATTCCCCTCTCGCTTGCCTCCCGGATTAAACCAAAGCTCTTTCCCCTTGCTCTTCGCCATAAGAATTTTCTTGTCCTGCAAATAAATCAACGCCACTTTGTCGATATACGTATTCATAGTCATATCACTTCCACGAGTACACTTTCAGCACCTCACGATCATTTCGAACTTCCACTGGCGTTCCTTTTTTTAACACCTTTCCTTCGTTCATCACCACGACCCAGTCCGCGATCTCCATCGCAAAATCCATATCATGTTCAACAACAAGCATTGTTTCTCCTTCATCGCGCAACCTTTTAAACAGCGTCACAAACTCCTGGCGAAGAGCAGGATTCACTCCTGCAACGGGCTCATCGAGCATGAGCAAACGATGCGGTTGGAGAAGCGCGCGCGCAAGAGAAAGTAATTTCTGTTGTCCATAGGAAAGCTCTTGTGCAACCGTATCACCCATGTCGCTAAGTTTTACATGTGCGAGCGTATTCGCAATCTTTTTTTCATCCTCTTCTTTCAATCGATTAAAACCGAAAAAGCTCGGAATCAAATCCTGATCTCTGTCATGTACTGACAAAGAGACATTCTCATATACCGTAAGATTCTTAAAAATACGAGGCAGTTGAAACGTGCGTGCAATCCCCGCTTCCGCGCGTTCGTAATCACGCCAATGACTCACATCCTGATGTTCATACAAAATATTTCCCTTATCAATACGCTCAATGCCCGAGATGCAGTTCAATATGGTTGTCTTTCCCGCACCGTTCGGACCAATCAAAGCCGTTATTTTTCCTTGCGCGACTGAAAAACTGCAGTCATCAACCGCTTTGATTCCATCGAATAATTTGGTGAGGTGTTGAACTTCTAACATAATTATGTATCCAACAAAACTTTCCCCAAGATCCCTTTTGGACGAACTAAAATAATAAGCAGCAGTACCGTGATGAAAATAATCTGCCGAACAGCACCAAATGTTTCCGTCGGAATATTGATAAAACGCAACACTTCGGGAATCAAAAAATAAATCGCAATACCAATAACCGAACCTGGGAGTGAACCAAGTCCTCCGATCACAACCGCCGCCACAATAATAACGAGATCGCCAAGATAAAAACTCGATGGATCAATAAACCCGATATAATGTGCATAAAGCGCGCCTGCAAGCCCCGCGATCATACCCGAAAGAACAAGCGCGACGCGCTGTACATGCGCCGTATTTTTTCCCAACACACGCGCACCAAGTTCATCGTCACGCATCGCACCCATCACAAGACCAAATGGCGAATGGAGAATACGCGTGAGCAAAAGATACACAACAACAAGGGTCACAACTGACGCGATCGCATACGATGGGAGAGACATGACTATCGATGGACGCGCGATTGCGGGGATCCCAAGCGCTCCACGCGTAAGTTCTGGAACATTCAATACGAGCGCATAAAAAGCAAACGCAAAGAAAAACGTGGTAAGCGCCATAAAATCGCCGCGTACTCGACGAATGAGCATCCCCAGCATGCATGCCCCTATTCCACCGAAAGCCATAGCCCCCAGAAAACCAATCGAAAAAGAAAAGCTATACGTCGTTGTAAGGATCGCCGATGCATACGCGCCAACACCAAAGAGCGCAACGTGCCCGAATTGCAAGACACCGCCATGTCCAATGACGAAGCTCAATGCCATCGCCAAAATACCATAGATGGCAATAAGAACAATGAGATTGAGGATGTAGGGAGAGAGCATAGTAAATCTCTAATTAACCTAATTGACCTAATTTCTAAACAAGCACCAATATCTAATGTCAAAAATTTTAGTCATTGGGATTTGGGATTTTTTTAGATCAATTAGAAATTAGAGTACTTAGAAATTCTTAGAGATCTTCTTTACGAATTTTTCTACCAAACAACCCGCGGGGACGCAACAGAAGAAAAAGAAAAACAATAACGAAAGAAAAAACACTTTTTAACCCGTCGGAATAAAAAAATGCGCCGACATCTTCAACGCCTTCAATAAGAAAACTCCCAAAGATCGCACCCGGTAATGACCCAGCGCCACCAATAAGAACGCGAGAGAATGATCGAATCGCGATTTCACTCCCCATCGACGGATCAAGATTAAACTCCATTGCATAGAGAATCCCCACGATGCCGCCCATGACTGCGGAAAGCAAAATTGCTGACAACCGAACACGCGCACTATCAATACCAACAACTTCCGCCGCAATCGAATTATCGGCAACGGCACGCATGCGCTTCCCAAGACGACTCCATCGCAAAAACATCCCCAAAAAAATAATGCTCACGAGCGAAACGCCAACGATAAGTGTATGTATGTCTGCGGAAGACAATTGTTTACTGAAAGACACCACCCGCGTAGAAGATCCGAACAATGCCAAAAGAATATTTTGTCCCAAAACAAGAAGCGCTACTGTCGCAACAAGTGACATCGTTATTGCGATTTTCCCCCGTGTACGAAGGCGCTCATACACAAATGTATGTATACACCACCCCATTGCGAGCGCTACGGCAATCGTAAATGCAACAGCAAAACTTGCAGATGCACCACGCTGTAATGCCCACCAAAATGCATACCCACTCCCCAGTACCACCACACCATGCGCCACGTGCATTATTTTTGTCACGCGATACACAAGCGTAAAACCCACGGCAGAAAGCGCAAATAACGACCCCGAGATCAGGATCGTTAGCGCAAGTTGCGTGGCGATAGTAGTGGTCACGGAGTGTAAACTTCAACATCCACAAGCTTTCCGCCTTCTATCTTCTTCACCGCGTAGCTCGAAAGCGGATCACCGTTTTGGTCAAACGTCAATTTCCCCAACGCCCCTTCCCATGCCTTGAGTCCCAAAAAATAATCACGCATCTTTCCGGTATCTTGCCCGAATTGTTCCAGCGCTTCTTTCACAAGATAGACCTGCGAGTACATATTTGCCATAAACGCTGGAAACGGAGGAACCTCGCTATATGTTTCTTTATACGTCTTCAAAAATTTCTGCGCGCGCTCACTCTGTTCATCAAAATATTGTTCAATACCAACCAATCCCTCCATACTTCTCCCCTGCTCTTTCACAACATCGCGGCCAATAAGTATCTCCGCGGTTAAAATCTTCATTTTTAATCCAAGATCTTTCAGTTGTTTGAAGATAAGGACTCCGGAAGCTGGCGCTTGCGGCAAGAAATAAAGAACATCCGGATTCGCTGCCTTTATTTTTATAAGCTGCGATCGAAAATTCGTGTCACCGGTGTTATACACTTCATCGGCGACAACACTACCACCAAGACCGGTGAAAACTTCTTTAAAAATACGACGCAATCCTTGGGTGTAGTCTTTCGTTTCAGAAAATATCGCCACTTTCTTCGCGCTCAATTTTTTTGATGCATACTCTGCGGCAACCCGACCAGCGAGCGCGTCTGATGGCACGGTACGAAAAATAAAATCACCAGCCGTTGTAATATCAGGACTTGTAGAAGACGGGGAAAGAACGATAATTTTATCTGATTCCGTCACGGGAGCCATCGCCAACGTTTCCGAAGAACAGACGCCTCCAAGAATCACTTTTACTCCATCAACCGACACCAATTTTCGTGCTACGGACGTTGCTTCTTTCGCGTCACACTTCCCATCCTCCCAAATGATTTCCATCGGCTGTCCTTTTATGCCGCCCGCAAGATTGATCTCGTTTACTGCAAGCGACGCGGCGCGTTGAATCGGCAGACCATACGCCGCGCCATCACCCGTGAGTGGTATGACCGCGCCAATTTTTAACGTCCCTTTCGCAAAGCTCGGAATTGTTTTTGATTCATTCGTTGATTTCAGTGCAACAAACCAATAAAGCAACCCTGCTCCAATAACAACGACAAAAATACTCAAAAAAATCTTCTTTGTTTTA
>JAUSHC010000014.1 GCA_030648795.1 bacterium
TTCGATTGACCAGCGATCGAGCTCACAGAATCCGCGTTCGACCGTTGGTACCACTACGGAGATTTATGATTATTTACGTCTTCTTTTTGCGCGCGTTGGTATTCCCCATTGTCCAACGTGCGGGAGAGAGATTAAGAAGCAGACGGTTGATCAGATTGTTGACCGGATTACCGCAAAGGCGAAAGGACACGCCGCAACACTTATCGCTCCACTCGTGCGTGATCAGAAGGGAGAACATAAGCATCTTCTTGATGAAATACGACGCGCAGGATATTCCCGTGTCCGTTTTGATGGCATTGTATACGATGTTGATGAAATGGAGCGTTTGACGATTGACAAACAAAAAAAACATGCCGTAGAAGTGGTGATTGATACGATAACAGTTACCGCAGATAAAGATGATCGGACGCGTTTAACCGAAGCGGTTGAGGCGGCATTGAAACTCGGACGCGGACTGGTGATGGCAGAGATAGCATCAGGGAACTCCTCGACCACCGCCATGGCGGGGCAGGCAAGCTCGGAGCAGATGTTATTTTCTCAGCATTTTTCCTGCCCCACGTGCGGCGTCGATCTTCCGGAGATTGAACCCCGAACGTTTTCGTTTAACAGTCCGCATGGCGCATGTAAAGAGTGTTCCGGTTTAGGGACGAAACTTGAAGTGGACCCGGAACTTGTCGTTTTGAATCCGCGCTTGACGATCGCGCAAGGAGCAATTCGTCCATGGGCAAGACTCACGGGACAACATTGGTTGTTTGAAGAACTCGTTGCATGCGCACAAAAGAACGGATTTTCCGTACATGTTCCATTTGCAACATTGACGAAAGAACAGCAGAAGATCGTGCTTTCCGGTTCGCGCGCGGACGGTTATGAGGGAGTGATTCCCAATCTTGAACGGCGCTACAAAGAAACAGATTCAGACTACATGCGCGGCGAAATCGAACGCTATATGCGCGTGTATGCATGCCCTTTATGCAAAGGAAAACGTTTGCGTCCGGAAGCACTTGCCGTGACGGTGGGCAATACATCTATCGCGGCGATTGTAACAATGACGATTACGGATGCGGCAAAATTTTTTGCTGCGCTGAAACTTTCTGTGCGAGAGACGACGATTGGAAAACAGATTTTGAAAGAGATCAACGCGCGTTTGCATTTTTTACAGAATGTCGGTTTGAATTATTTGACGCTTGATCGTACCACGGCGTCACTTTCGGGTGGTGAGGCGCAGCGTATTCGGCTCGCTACACAAATTGGATCGGCGCTTGTTGGCGTGACGTATATTTTAGACGAACCGTCCATTGGCTTACATCAACGCGATAATGATCGGTTGATTGCCACGCTCAAATCGTTGCGTGATCTTGGTAATTCGGTGATTGTCGTCGAGCATGATGAGGCAACAATCGAAGCGGCGGATCACGTGGTGGATATTGGACCCGGCGCGGGTGAGCATGGTGGGCATATCATTGCGGAAGGGACACCGGATGCAATCAAAAAAAACAATGCATCAATTACCGGCAAATATCTTGCGGGCAAGCTGTCGATTGACGAGCCGAAACATTACCGTAAAGGAAATGGTAAGAAACTCGTCATCAAAGGTGCGCGCGAGTTCAATTTGAAAAATATTGACGTGGAGATTCCGCTTGGCAAGTTCGTGTGTATCACGGGTGTGTCCGGATCCGGCAAGTCAACGCTTATGACGGACATTTTGGCGCGAGCGCTCGCAAGTCATTTTTATCGCGCAAAGGACTTGCCGGGCGACCACGATAAAATAGTTGGTATTGAAAATATTGATAAGGTCATCACGATTGATCAGTCGCCAATTGGGCGCACACCGCGTTCGAACCCCGCAACGTACACGGGCGCGTTCACGCCGATTCGTGATCTCTACACGATGTTGCCCGAAGCACGCATTCGTGGATATAAAGCGGGACGGTTCAGTTTTAATGTGGTGGGTGGGCGGTGCGAAGCGTGTCAGGGTGAAGGCATGGTGCAGATTGCGATGCAATTTTTGCCGGACGTGTATGTCGAATGTGAGGAGTGCCATGGCAAGCGGTACAACCGCGAGGCGCTCGAAATTTTTTACAACGGGAAAACTATTGCCGACGTGCTTGACATGACGGTGGAAAAGGCGAGCACATTTTTTACGAACATCCCCGCGATTCATTCGAAATTGACGACGTTGGAAGAAGTGGGTTTGGGCTATATGAAATTGGGACAGCCGGCGACAACGCTTTCCGGCGGTGAAGCGCAACGCATTAAGCTCGCGACGGAATTATCTCGCCGTGCGACGGGGAAAACGCTCTATATTTTGGACGAACCAACAACGGGTTTGCATTTCGATGATGTGAAGCGGTTGTTGCACGTGTTGCAGAAACTGGTCGAAAAGGGAAATACGATTTTGATTATTGAACACAATTTGGATGTGATAAAATCGGTGGATTGGATTATTGATTTGGGGCCAGATGGGGGAGCAAAGGGCGGGCAACTCGTTGCCGCCGGCACTCCGCGCGATGTGGCGAAAGTGAAAGAAAGTTACACAGGACAATTTTTGAAGAAGGTATTGAAGGCGAAGTAGCTTGCGATTCCCCCTCTTAAACATAAGAGGGGTTAGGGGAGTTATGCGATAGTGCACTCCGCCGCATCCCCACCCGCGGTTTTTTTATTGACATTCTTTATAGTATTATATACAGTCATTGCGCGGGCATCTTTTGCGAAGGAGGATTTTGTATGGCTGATGAAGACGAAATCGAACGGCGGTGGTTGTTGTTACAGCCACCTCAAAACATGTTCGATGACATGCCAAGCACGTTGATCGAACAGGGCTACGTGCCAGTGCGCGGTGCGAAAATTCGCTTACGAAGTGCGAGCGAAGCAACGATCACGTATTTCATCACCATGAAGAAAGGGAAAGGGGTCTCACGCAGGCAGTGGGAGGAGGAAATTCCTGCATGGGTGTTTCTCGAACTTTGGCCGGCATCCGAGGGGCAGCGTTTGAAGAAGGTGCGCGTGCACATTCCTCACGGAGATCACATTGTCGAGTTTGACGTTTTCCAAGACGCGCTTACCGGACTTTTTCTCCTTGAGTGCGAGTTTCATTTCAAGGATGAAGCAGCTGCATTCACGCTTCCCGAGTGGGCGAATGGTGCGATTGAAGTGACCGATGACCCTCGGTACACCAATGCGTGGATTGCATTGCATGGTATACCGACACGATAGTCGTCGCAAACAACGTTTCGCATAGCCGCCCACCCGCGGCTTTTTTTATAACTCGCCCTCCGACCGCGGTCGGAGCTGGGAGTTATAACCCCGTACCAAGCCTTTTGATTGCACCTCATTTTTATACTACTACAGCCGTAGGCGTTTCCGTGTGACGATCGTGGCATTATTCTAAACCTTGTCGGGCTTTGGTACTGGGGTCTCTTATATATTTTTTCAAATTGTTGTATTATAGTGACCGGGAGGAACCGCCATCGTCTCTAGATCAAACGGGAAAGGGGGCAATCATGAAACGACTGCACAGCTTGAAGCCCCATCCGCAATCAAAGGGAGAGTGGTGCGGTCCGGCTTCTTTGAAGACAATCCTCGATCATCTGGGAAGGAGTCGGGAGGAACAAGAACTTGTACGGTTGTGCGGTACAAGTGATCATGGCACGGAGCACGCGGGACTCATCGTTACCGCGCAGACACTTGGCGCTCATATTTTTGAAAAGACGGACGGAGCGCTGGAAGAGATAGCATGGTTTCTTGTCACCCCGAAACTTCCCGTGCTTGTAGCATGGTGGTCGGATTATCATCCGCCGGCGGGACCACACTATTCCGTCATCTGTCGCATGAGTCGAAATTACGTTTTCCTCGCCGACCCGGAGGAGAAAAGGGTGCGGCGAATGCGACATCATTCATTCCTTACGCGGTGGCACGACTGCGATACGTCAATCGCTCGTACGTATGAGCGTTGGTACATGGTCATCGCGTTTCGCGGGAAGATTAAGTCTCCTTTCGTGGGGACGCACCATCTTCCGCTGCAGACTTCTGTCTAGAGAGTCATATGCCCTTGGGTTTTTATCCTAGGGCTTTTTTATAGTTGGCTTGAAAATTTATGTTATACTGAACTTATGAACGCATTACATCAATCTATCCTCGCCGCTATTACGTATTTTGATCTTTTCGATTATCCGTTAACCTCGACGGAGGTGTGGAAGTATTTGTGGCTCGATCGGTCAACACCGAGTGTTGATCAAAAAAAACACTCGGTGTTGAAAACGCCGTCACTATTTGCAGTGATCGAGGAGTTGGAAAAATTAGAGAAAGATGGTCGAGTGGTGAGTGGCAATGGATTTTACTTCTTACCCGGACGCGAGACGCTGATTAAGACGAGAAATTTTCGGCATGTTATTGCGTATCGTAAATGGCATAGAGCATTACGCGTCGTGCGGGTGTTGCGATGGTTCCCATTTATCCGCATGATCGGCGTTGCGAACACGCTCGCCTACGATAATGCGGATGAGGGGAGCGATATTGATTTATTTATTGTGACTGCGAAAGGACGCGTGTGGACTGCACGTTTTTTTATTGTGCTCTTTTTGCAATTATTTGGCTTGCGTCCGAACGTGAAGACTCGTCGTGACAAAATCTGTGCATGTTTTTTTGTAGACGAAGATCATCTTGATATTTCTAATCTCGCGCTACCCGGCGAACCGGATGTTTACTTGCATTACTGGATCGCAACCTTGTGGCCATTGTATAACCTAGATGGTGTGTACGAAAAATTTTTTGAAGCAAATGCGTGGGTTCAAAAGAATGTCCCGAACATTCACGCGATCGTTCCAAACATGTTTCGCCGTATTAGCCTAACAAGGGGCACCCTTGTATGCAACAAGGGTGCCCCTTGTAGTGTCTTTCCCGAATCATTTTATCGCCGCCTGCAAGAACGCCGTTTTCCCGATGCGATCCGTACGCGACTTAGCAAAGACACCACGGTCGTCGCCAATGATCATGTCCTAAAATTCCATGTCCATGACCGTCGTGAGGAGTATCGAAAAAAGTTTATTGAAAAAATGAGCATGTATGATGCGATGGATTGAAAGATTATTAATACTTTTTATATTCCTTATTCCATGGCAAGCAAGATTCATTTTGCGGGCTGGGGAGTTGGGTGATAGTTTTTGGGAATATGGAACGGTGGCACTGTATGCGACGGATGTTTTGTTTGTTGTGATTTTATTGTTGAGTGGAATATGGTGGATAAAAAATCAAAAATCAAAAATCAAAAATCAAAATGACAATGCAGAATTAAAAAATAACTTACAACTTACTACTTACAACTTACTACTAATTACCGGTTACATAGCCTTTTCCATCTTCTGGTCTTTTGATAAAACGGTTTCTTTTTACGCGGCGTTGAAGTTTCTTGAAGGCGTTGCGTTATTTTTTATTGTACGAACGGTTCAATCTTACGAGGTCGGACCTCATAAGATGGGAGGTCCGACCTCGAGGATATTGTGGGCGTTTGTGGCGAGTGCGGTGGCGCAGAGCGTTCTTGCGATCGCACAGTTTTTCACGCAGTCCGTTTTCGCATGGCCGTTTTCCGGCATTGCTCCGCAGGATCCGTCGGATCTTGGCGTGTCAGTCGTACAATTTGCCGATGAACGCTGGCTTCGCGCATACGGATCGTTTCCGCATCCCAACTTACTCGGTGCATTCATAGCGATAGCGGCGATCATTTTATTTACACAGTTATTTCGAAGTCGAGACGAAGAATCAGGAATTAAGAATCATGAATTAGGGACGTTAAAATTCATACTTCATAATTCATACTTCATAATTCTTATTACCGGCTTATTCTTCACCTTCTCCCGTACCGCATGGATCGCATTTTTTGTTGGACTTGTTATCTACGCCATTCAGACAAAAGCATGGCGAGAAAAAATATTTTTACAACTCACTTTATTGCTCGTCGTTACGGGAACCATTCTCACCGTTTTATTTTTCCCACTTGTCCGTACGCGTGTTGGTGGGGGATCGCGCCTTGAGATACAATCGAATCAAGAACGCACCACCGGATATCGCGAAGCGATGCAACTCATTAAAAAACATCCATTCGTTGGCGTTGGCATCGGCAACTATACCGTCGCCGTCGCCCGCGAACTTCGCCTCCATGATCCTGTATGGTCGTATCAACCCGCACACAATGTTTTTCTTCTCATCCTCTCCGAATTGGGTATTTTTGGATTAGCTTTATTTCTAATATTTTTTTGGCGATTAAAAAACTTACAACTTACTACTTACTACTACCACTTATCATCCTCTCCCTCTTCGATCACTCTCTTTGGGTGCTTCATTCGGGTATACTTCTTCTATGGTTGAGTATGGCTCTCGCCATGAAAGAAGACAGGGCTTGACACTAAATTCCATTGGTATATTATAGGGATAGCGAGATTAGCACTCTCATCATAAGACTGCTAATCTCTTTAATTCTAAATAATTAATAATACACTCACTATGGCGAAATTACGTCCATTAGGCGACCACGTCATCGTCAAAGCTTTGGCGAAAGATGAGGTCACAAAGTCGGGTATTGTCCTTCCCGACACGGTAGACAAGGAGAAGCCGGAGAAGGGAGAGGTTATTGCGATCGGTCCTGGAAAACTTCTCGACAACGGGCAGCGCGCGACGCCTTCTATTAAAGTCGGCGAAAAAGTTGTTTTTAAGAAATATTCTCCTGACGAAGTCAAAGTCGACGGTCAGGAATATCTTGTAATTAGTGAATCCGACATCATGGCGGTGTTGGAATAATTGTATGGCAAAGCAAATTATATTTGATGAAAGAGCGCGCCAGGCATTAAAAGCCGGTGTCGATAAGCTCGCGCGAGCAGTGACAATTACCTTGGGTCCGAAGGGACGCAATGTTGCACTCGATCGTGGTTTTGGAAGTCCGCAAATAGTGAACGACGGCGTGACAATTGCAAAGGAGATTGAACTCGAAGATAAATTCGAGAATATCGGCGCGCAATTAGTAAAAGAGGTTGCATCAAAGACGAATGATGTGGCAGGAGACGGGACGACGACCGCAACGCTTTTAGCACAGGTCATTGTGTCTGAAGGATTAAAGAACGTTGCCGCAGGAGCAAATCCAATGATTTTAAAACATGGCACCGAGAAAGCGGTTGCCGTTGTTGTTGCAGAATTGAAGAAGATGTCGAAACCTGTTGCCGGGCAAGCAGAGATTGAACAGGTGGCAACGATTTCCGCAAATGACGCAGAAATTGGGAAAATGATTGCTGCGGTAATTAAAGAGGTGGGGAAGGATGGCGTTGTTACGGTTGAAGAGTCGCAATCATTTGGCATTGAGAAGGAAGTTGTCGAGGGGATGCAATTCGATAAGGGGTATGTTTCTCCCTACATGATTACGAACGCGGAGCGCATGGAGGCAGATTACAATGAACCGTATATCTTAATTACGGACAAGAAAATTTCTTCGATTCAAGACATCGTGCCCACCTTGGAAAAACTCGCACAGAGCGGAAAGAAAGAAATTGTGATTATCGCAGATGAAGTGGATGGTGAAGCGCTCGCAACATTGGTCGTGAACAAACTCCGCGGGACGTTTGCAAGCTTGGCAGTAAAGGCACCGGGCTTTGGTGATCGCCGCAAGGAGATGTTGAATGACATTGCAGTCTTAACCGGAGGTCAAGTTATTTCCGAGGAGGTTGGATTAAAACTGGAGAACGTCACGCTTGATCAGCTTGGTCGTGCGCGCAAAATAATTGCGACAAAAGAGAACACGACGATCGTTGGTGGAAAAGGTGATGCAAAGAAGATTGCCGATCGTGTTGCGCAAGTGAAACGAGAGATCGAAAAATCAACATCGGACTTTGATAAGGAGAAATTGCAGGAACGTCTTGCAAAATTATCCGGAGGCGTCGCTGTACTCAAAGTTGGTGCAGCAACAGAAACAGAAATGAAAGAGAAAAAACTTCGCATTGAAGATGCGCTCGCCGCGACACGCGCAGCCGCAGAAGAGGGGATCGTTCCGGGTGGAGGTGTCGCATTGCTTCGCGCGCAGAAAGCGCTTGATGCGTTGCAACTTTCCGGTGATGAAAAAGTGGGTGTTGCAATCATCCGTCGCGCATTGGAAGAGCCACTGCGAAAGATTGCCGAGAACGCAGGACGCAATGGAGCGGTCGTCGTTGAAGAAGTAAAAAAGAAAGATGGTGATTACGGATACAACGCAGCAACAGACACGTATGAAAATCTTGTGACGTCGGGAATTATAGATCCGACGAAGGTGACACGCACGGCATTGCAGAACGCGGCATCGATCGCGATGATGATCGTAACAACCGAAGCGGTTGTGACTGATCTTCCCGAGAAGAAAGATGGTGCAGGAGCCGGCGGCATGGGTGGGATGCCCGGTGGGATGGGAGGAATGGGCGGCATGGGTGGGATGGATTACTAAAAGTATCCTCCTAAAAACAAAAATCCCTTCGACTATCGTCGGAGGGATTTTTGTTGTGTAATTTTATTTGACAAAATGCAAAAAGTGTGCTATTATACTCATATAATCAAGTAAAATATACCTCTTTCCTTCCAGCAAATTTAGGAGTACGGTAGTGTCGCGTGAAGACATTATTCTTTTTACTATGTACCATCACGTTCGTAAATTGAAAGGCTCTACGGTGGATCGTTTGCATCAGTATTGTTGTGTGAAATATCCATCGTATGGTGCGTGGCATGAGCATCCGTATCACAGTCACACGCACTGGTTTATCTTTTTCATTTTTTCTATCGGATGGCTGATGGGAATATTTTTTCAGTTACATCTTTTCCCCGTTCGTTTTGCGGGAGCGGCGTCGTATTCATGGAATCAATCAAGTTGGGTTGGTGGAGTGACAACAAATAATCCGAATCATACATCAAATCAAACGGGTTGGACCCAGTACAGCGCGGTGGATGCGACCATCGCTACGAGTACTACATTGACGCTCGCGCAACAGAGCACGACCTTCACGGAAAATTTTACCGAAACTGCATATAAAGATTCTTCAAACACAACAACGCAATGGAATACCTATATTGAGTTTATCCGATTGACCGAAACTGATAAGTGGGCGTCGAAAGCAGTTTTTCCGTCGAGCTTTTCCGGTGGTGTTCTCATCCCTTCCGGTGGGAGCTCCTATGTGTACGGATTAAAGGGTACCGCATTTTGGCGTTACGACATTAGTGGTGATGTGTGGAACGACCCTCTTGACCCTGCAGACCCCACATCGATTTCGAGCAGTCTTGGTGCATCATCTGCGATTTATGTTGACCGCAATGCGCCCGCAATTTACGTGCTCGGAGGCTCAGCAAATTTTTATAAGTATACAATTTCCACGGACACTTGGAGTACGCTTGCATCAAATTCTAATGTTGCTTCCGTTGGCGCGTTAGGGTACCCGGGATCCGGTGATTGTATTTATGCTCTTTCTGGAACTTCTAGCTCTGGTAAACTCGATGCATATTCGATAGACAACAATACTTGGAATACGAATTGCGCTGATCCAACAAATCCTCCTGCGGGAATCGGTACCGGCGTTTCTATGACGTGGGCAAACGTTGCCGGTTTTACCAACTCCCTTTTTGCATTTCGTGGTGGATTCAATTCAGATGATTTCTGGATGTATTCAATAACGAATGACAACTGGACGACACCTGATCCAGTAGATCCTCCGAAAAATGTTGCTTCTGGCGGATCGCTTACGTGGGCAAACGTTGCCGGTGTGACGGATTACATTTTCGCAGATCCGGGGGATTCTGACCGCGATGTGTGGGCGTACTCACTTTCGAATAACAATTGGACGACAATGTATCCGCAATGGGTGATTGAATCTTCTGCAACAGCGAGTGTTATGAATAATAACGGATGGTCTGGTGGAGCAGGGTTCACCTATCCCGGTGCGGGGAACTATCTCTATACTGCGCACGGGGGAAATAGCACTGCATTTCTTCGTTTTGAACTTCCTTTAAATTATCAGACGCCAAAAGTTGTTCAATCAATAGCGGTTGATTCTACGACCCAAGCGATTGCATCCGCGACGTTGACCGCGACCTCGACAACTCCCGCAGGGACTGCAATCGCGTATTCGATGAGTCGTAATGGAGGGACGACGTGGGAGACTGTAACGTCTGGTAATGAGCTTACCTTTGCCGATTCCTCGGAGAAGTCCGATCTCCGATGGAAAGCAAGTCTTTCTACAACCGATGTGACAAAGTCGCCGACAATTACCAATGTTTCGATTACGTACAAATATTACCCCGCATCTACAACACTCACGTCTTCTACATTTAATAGTGAGGCATCTACAACACAGGTAACACAAATGGCGTGGAGTGAAACGGTTCCCTCTGGGACGAACGTTCGTTTTCAGATCCGTACCGCGCCAGATAATGGTAGCGGAGCGCCCGGCACGTGGTCTGATTGGCTTGGCCCTACGAGCACAACAGACTACTATGAGACAACGCCATTGGGTGAATCCGTGAATAGCGCGAACTCTTCTGACGCGAATGATCAGTGGATACAGTATAAGGCGTATCTCACTTCTGATGGAATAAGTACGCCAACACTTTCGGGCGCAACGCTTTCATATAATATCCTTCCTGCTACGCCGTCACTTTCTTCAAGTACGCATCCATCGCAAACAACATTTTATCCAAGCGCAACGCCTACCATTACGATCACCGCAAGCACTCCAACGCCTGATCATTATCATTATCTTGTGAGTGAAACGGCGGGTTCCTCGACAAGCATATTTAATAATCATGCGGGAACGGTAGCGCCGAGCACTTCTTTTCCGATTACGATTGCGAGCGAAGGGACATGGTATGTATACGTAATAGCAAGCGATAGCGGTGGAACCAATTCCGCAAATCTTGCAACGTATACAATTAAGTATGATCCAAATGCACCTGTTGTGCCGACACTTTCTTTTGGAAGTATTACGACGTCTTCGATTACCGTAAGCGCGACGAGCAGTGATAGTGGAGCAGGACTTCATGCGACGCCTTACTATTTTGAACGAGATAGTGGCGCAGCAACATCTGGATGGACTTCTGGGAGTTGGACGGATTCCAGTCTTTCACCGAATAAGCAGTACTCTTATCGCGTGAAGGCGCGTGATGCAACTGCAACACCAAACGAATCATTATTTACGGCAGTGTCGCAGAAGTATACCGCTGCAAATACACCGGGAACTCCGACCATTTCAAGCGCAACGGCGACAACCATAACCCTTACGCTTAATGCAAACAGCAATCCGGATATAACACAATTTTCCATTCAGGAATCATCGGGACAGTATGTGCAAGCAGGAAAGACTTTGAATACTACCGAAACATGGCAGACGCTCGCGCAGTGGGGAACGATAACAGTGACGAGCCTTTCCGAAGATACACAATATTCTTTCCGCGTGCGCGCACGGAATGGTGATACTACGGTAACGAGTTTTTCTTCTTCCGCGTCAGGGTCAACCGGCGCAGGAGCTCCGCAAAATTTTCGCGCAACAACAATCCAATCATCGTCAGTCACAATTACTGCAGATGATCCAAGCTATACAGCCACCGCATATTATTTTTCGCGAACAGGAGCGAATTCTGGATGGACGACGAATTACTGGATAGACTCTGGGCTTTCACCTAACGCTTCTTATACGTATAGCGTGAAGACGCGCAATGCAAGCAACGTTGAATCAACGAGCGCTTCGCTTACCGTGATAACCGCGGCGGAAGTTCCTTCATTATCATCGATTGATACGACCAAAATAAAAGATACATCATTGGTAGTAGCGCTTGGATCTTCTTCTAATCCTGCGGGAACGGAATATGCAATTCGTGAAAAAGGCGTAAATACAAGTACCAACGCGTATGTGCAATCGTCGGGTGGAGCGCTTAGCGCGTTGGAGGTATGGCAGACATATACGAATTGGGGAGGGGCAACAGGCGTGACGGTTACTGGGCTTACGGCAGGCACATCCTATACATTTGTCGTAAAGGCGCGTAACAGCGAAGGCACTGTGACGACAGAAAGTACATCGGTATCAGGAACAACACTTGCGATTCCAGGAGCACCTTCAGTAACGACAAGCGCAACAACGAAAAATCAAATTGTTTTCTCGCTTACATCAACGAACAATTCATTATCTACACAGTATGCTATTCGCGCTGTTACGGGAGATACGACGTCGTATGTACAAACGGGCGGTACACTTGATATTGATGCGGCATGGCAGACGGCACCGCAGTGGGGAACGGTTACAGTAACCGGGCTTACCGCAAATACCGCATATACATTTTCAGTAAAAGGGCGCAGCAGCGCAGGATTTGAAACAACATTCGGAAGCGGAACAATGGAGAGCACGCTTGCTACGGGGACTCCTCGCGCGCCATCGGTTACCGCGCAATCGACATCATCTGTGCTTGTGACCATTGATAATACAGACATTGATCCGTCTTTTTCATATTCCATTCGTGAGATAACGGCAACGGGGCAGTATGTACAAACCAATGCGCAATTGGGGGGTGACCCTGCTCGACAAGATTACGCAGGGTGGGGAGGTGCGAGCGGTGTTTCGGTGCTTGCGCTTCTTCCAAGAACCTCTTACAGTTTTCGTGTTGGAGCATATAATCCTGCGACGGGTTTGACGAGTTTTGGCCCTGTCTCGGCAGCAGTAACAACGCCTGGTGGCGGTACTGCGGATTATACCGGTCCTACGGTGCCGACAAATATTCATGTTGATACGGTACCGACGGTAGTGCGTAACGGATCCTCCGTGCTTGGCGGGATACGTGTCACGTGGACTGATCCGACTGATGCAGATTTTTCTGCTGTCTATATTTATCGCGCGCCTACGACGACGGTCGTTAGTACGACAAGTCCTATCCGTGTCGAGGAGGGGAGTGGAGTATTTTTTGATCAATTGGGACTTGTGTCTGAAAGATATTACAATTATTTACTTCGCTTTGACGATGATAATGGCAACAGATCATATAGCGATACATTTACCGCACAAGCGCCATCATCCACAATTGAAGTAGAGGTGCCGCTTACACCATTACCGCTGGTCCCTGTTCCTCAAGCACCGTTAATAGCACCACCACCTACGACAGCATTGAGTATTCCTATTCCTACGGGTCCGCGCGCGCTTCCGTCAGTAAATATCAGAGATCTTATTCGCGTGCAGCATCCGGTTACTACGCAGAGCATTATTGATTCATTTGTGTCGAGCCTGTCGCAACAGAAGTGGATACGCACGCAACTTGTAATCACCGATACGAGTCTACGTATTGCTGGTGTGTTTGGGGGCCTCTATGATGTTCTACCAAAGGGGTCTACGGCAGGTGATAATCTTGATCCTGCAGTAGGAATTACCATACGTTATAAGCTTGGCGATGCAGGGGGATTCCTTAAAGGGGGGAAGTTTCTACGACTTGGATACTTCAATGCTAATGCGGTAAAGAAAGAATGGGTAATCATTGCCGACGCGGAACAAAATATTTCGGATAAAGTGTATGGTTCATGGACCGCAAAAGTTAGTAGAGCAGGAACGTATGGCATGCTTATTCTAGAGAAAAATAATAATGCAGTGCAGTAATTCTATGCAGTGTTTCGGGAAGCAGCGATACGCGCGACGATCATTATTCATCGCTTTTTTGAGCGCTGCTTTTCTTTTTATTGGATATCATGTTGATGCCTTGCGATGGGTAGTAGATACTCTTCCATATCCTGCTGGGAGTGTTACGGGACTTGTGGCGGCATTTGATCCGTCGGGGAATCCCACTGCTGCCCAGACTTCTTTAGGGAGAGCAGTATATTTATCGAGTACCGGTGCAGGGAGAAATTGGGCTGCAGAGGAAGTTATGGCGATCAGTGAATGGGTTTCCGGACGACCGGGATTCGCCTTTAACGGTGCAACACCAAGTATTATTGCGGGTGGTCTTTTCATGACGCGCGACGGAGGAGCGACGAACGGAATGTTTCGATGTAGCGATGCAGATTGGTCCTGTGAAACGCTTGGATATGGCGTGAGTAACTACGTAGGGGCACAGAGTGATCTTGTGTACGCAAACGGTGTCCCCATTATTGCCTATGATTCTGGAAATTCTGCAATGCATATTGCGTCGCGCGATGGAAATGGCAAAGGGAACGTGATGGCAGACAAGGACTGGAACGAGAAGTGGATTTATACGGATGGCATTAAACGACAATATCCCGCGCTTGCGCTTTATAATGGAAAGCCAATTGTTTTCTATTATCTTACGGTGGATAACGGTGCTACGGGAGAGCTCATGATGGCGTACTGTAGTTCGAATTGCGGTACCTATGGAACACAGACGGGCGCATCGTGGACAGAGGTTCGTTTGGATAATGCATCCGCGAATATCGGACAGCGTATTGATGCGGAGGTATATGGGAATTCTATTTTTTTAACGTATGAGGATCGCTCGAGTGGTGGGATACGCTACGCGACGTGTAGTGCAAGTTGTTTGTCCGCAGGAAGCTGGCAGAATAAAATTACATTAACAACCCTTGGTCGTTCAAGTTATCCTGCACTCACCATGGATGCAAATGGTCATCCGCGGATTGCGTACTACGATACGCAAACACTTCAGCCGAAAATTGCCTCGTGTGACACCTCGTGTGACACGATACCGTCAAATTGGGCACGTGAGACGGTGGACACAACAAGCAATCGTGGTGGGAATACGGATCTTCTTTTGGATGCAAATGGTTTGAAGCACGTGTTTTATGGGGAAGGGTTGCTTTATCATGCGGGGGAGAGCGTTAATGTTGCGCCAACTGCAACAGTAAGTGAAGGGGCTATTGTGCAAGGTGGTGGTGCATCTGGTTTGGTGACGTTTCAATTCCAGGTGAATGACGCAAATGGAGATAAGACGAAGGCACGTGTGGAGTACTCGATCGATGGTACAAATTGGTACCGAACATTTCTTGTGCCAGCGAGTACACGCGTATCAACGGGAATTGCAACAACAGATAATGCTGAGTTTTCTATTGGTGCTGTTGATGCGATTGATACGGATAGCGGTACTGTAACGGTTACCACAGTATGGGATACGAAGAATGCCGCGAATGGGAGTGGCGCGATCACTGTGGAAACGGGAAATATGCGATTGCGTGTACAAGCGACTGATGGAGAACTTACGAGCGTGCTCGCACAAT
Organism: bacterium; assembly: GCA_030648795.1. GTDB lineage: Bacteria > Patescibacteriota > Patescibacteriia > JACQSD01 > JACQSD01 > JAUSHC01. Next base: position 15,209 of record JAUSHC010000014.1, read on the forward strand.
CAGATGCTTTTTCTGTTGACAATGCGGTACCTAGTTCATTCACAAGTTTTCGTGCAACCGGTGCGACTGACTCAACGGTGACGCTCACGTGGGGAGGTGTTACTGACACGAATTTTACTCATTATACAATTTGGTATGGCACGGACGCAGCAGCGGTACGAGGAAAGCGTGCGAGTGCATGGGATGAGCGGAACGATACGGCGCTTGCAAGCAGTACGGCGGGCGGTACAGTCATTACAGGACTTTCATCGGGTACCGTATACTATTTTTTCATTGAAGCAAGCGATCGCTTTGGTAATGCAACGCAAGTTGCGGAAGAAATTCCACGCGCGACTGCACGTCAACGTCGACCTTCTACACCTGCGCCCATCCCGACCCCAACACCAATCCCTGTTCCAGGGACAACACCTCCACCAACACAATACCCGGGTGACGCAAATTCGTGCCCAGGATTTTCATATAGTAGGTTGGATAGCAGCGGAAGACGTTATTGTCAGTTGAACAGCGAAGAAAAATGTAATTACAATTACCCAGGCTATCTTGATCAAACAAGCTACAATAAGGCAAATTGTCCGGCGCCGACACTAACTCCAGTTCTAGGGACTACGCCAATTCCGGTTCCCAGTACAACACCTCCGCCAATACATACGTGGACATTTTTAGATGGATCAAAAACGTCATTTATCCTTGCTCGCACCGATCCTGAATACACCAACTATATTACATCAATTGAAAATTTATGCCGTACGATTAAGCAAAGCGAATTTGTGTGGAGTACAGGGTCGGGCGATGCAAGCTCAACGAGCTTCGGAATTCCCGATTGTACAAAAGCTGTGCAGCTGAACCCCACGCCGCCACCGCCAATCTTGGTTCCCGATACTCCTCTTCCGCCGGCACCAATTCTCGAGTCGCAACCGCAAACCGAACCGCAACCATATGTAGGTGGTGGCGCGTTTGTCGATGAGACGAAAGATACATTTGCGGGAGCATATGAAAATATGCGTTGGAATGCCGAATCGAATTTCTTAGAACTTGATACAACAAAAAAACAGGGGACGTATACTTCGCAGGTTCATAATGTCGGTAAAGTTTCTGACTGGAAGACGCTTGCATGGACACCGAATATGTTGAGCGAAAAAGCGCTGCCAAACGATGGAGCGCAAGAGGCGGGATATCCCGAAGGAAACGCGGATATGACGGGGAACGTCCTTCTTCTGCATATGGATGAAGCAAAGTGGGATGGGACAGCCGATGAAGTGCGTGACGCATCAGGGAATGGAAATAATGGGAAACGAATAAACGGAGCGAATACGAATACGGAAGGGAAAGTTGGTCGTAGGGGGGAATTTAATGGCACGAATGATTACGTTGATCTTTCAAAGGAGTGGGGGATTGGGCTTTTTGGGAGTGGGTCCGCATCAACTCCAGACGCATTTACGGTAGAAGCGTGGTTGCGGCCCGGAACGCGTGCGTTACAGGACAAAAAAGCTGAGGATCAAGTCGCCGTCTATAATGGATGGGGCGGTGAGTTTAATCTCGGGTACATTAGCAAAGACGAAGACAGTGGCAAAGGACGGTTTCACTTGTCGGTAAATATTACAGGCGAGGGGTGGAAAGGAGTTACAAGCGATGTGGCATACGATCCGGCGGTTTGGTACCATGTTATCGGAGTGTATTCACGAACAGAAAGAAACGCGATGCTGTTTGTGGACGGAGTACCAGCAGGAACTGCATCGTTCACAACAACTGGGCCTCTTCTTCATCCGGGGACATATCATCCTGCGACGATCGGAGCATATACAGCGTACACAAAGGTACGCTCTGCATTTTGGAAAGGCGCGATTGATGAAGTCGCGGTGTACCGCCGTGCGCTTTCCGAGGGCGAAGTGCGTAGTCGATATACTCGCAGCGCGTCTACTATTCGTTTGCAGGTACGATCGTGTGACGATTCGGTATGTGCGGGCGGTGAAAAAGCGGGTGGTGAAAAATTTGTTGGACCCGACGGGACAGCGAACACCTATTATGAAGAAACGCGAAAATCAGCAACGGGACTTCCCGAATTTTCATTGTCGAATGTTCCGTCCAATCAGTATTTTCAATATCGTATTATTCTTGCAACTGACAAAGCTGATTTCGGATTAAACGTGCGTAGAGTCGCGGTCGCCTATGATGCGACGGAGGGTGGGGAAGGAGAAGCGCCATTACCTTCGCGTACAACAGTCGTATGGAAAGAAACGAGTCCAGCTGATTGGACAGAGGGAACAAAGGAAGGAGCTTCTGTTACCGGCACAGGAGATGCCGCATTATTGCAGTTACCGCTGCAAGAAGTAACCGCTGAAACAATCACACTTCCAACAACCGATACCATTACTGCAGCTCGCTTTACTGCGCAAGACAACGGTTGGGCGGTGGGAAATAACGGTACAATCCTCCACTGGAATGGAAACGCGTGGAGCACAGTATCATCGCCAACACTTGAGAGTCTTTGGGGGCTTACGCTTTTAGATAAGGACAACGGTTGGGCAGTAGGAAATAATGGAACCATCCTTCATTGGAATGGAAGCGCGTGGTCCGCATCAATAAGTGGTACGACGTCGGCGCTTTCCGGTGTCGCATTTACCGCGGAAAATAATGGCTGGGCCGTTGGTGACGAAGGGACCATCCTCCATTGGAATGGAAGCGCGTGGTCAGTCGCGACGAGCGGTACGACGACAGTACTTTATGGTGTCGCATTTACTTCCGCAAACGACGGTTGGGCGGTGGGAAATAGCGGGACGATTCTTCATTGGGATGGCAATGCGTGGAGTGCAGAAACATCTCCGACATCGTTCGCGCTTTTTGCTATTGGACAAGGGCAGGGGGGTGCGCTTTTTGCAGTTGGTGATGGAGGGGTAATTGTGAAGCGAGAACAAACAGGGGGGTGGGTTGCCGTTCCTTCAATGACTCCAACGCCGCTTCTTGCTTTTGCGAGTAGGCCTGGAGGGATGAGTGCCGTTGTCGGTGACTATGGAGAGGCGCTTGAAAGTACGGATGGTAGTACGTGGGCATCGTCACTGTTTGATATTCAAGAGGCGCTCTTTACGGTTGCATTTGCGGGAACTGATCAATGGATGATGGGAACGAATGGCGCTGCATTCCGGGTACGGAGAGGAGCAGGACAGAAAGAAGGTACATTTACATCCGCAGTACGCGATGCAGGTGTAATTCCGTTATGGCAGCGAATTCAGTGGGAAGGGCAGGCACCTGCAGGAACTACTGTTCGCCTACAGTTTGCGACAAGTAATAGCATGGAGGGACCATGGCAATTTGTTGGTCCTGATGGAACCGCTCGTTCATTCTACACCGACGCGAATAAGGCTTTATGGGCGGGACATGGATCGCAGCGTTTTGCGCGCTACCGCGTTCTTTTTACGGGTGATGGCGAAAGTATTCCTACGGTTGATGCGGTTTCTGTTTTCTATACGTATGATCCCGACGCCTTACCGCTTACGCCAACTCCTTTAGCACCAAAGGACGCGGTGCTTCTTAATAGTAATCCTGTGCTTTCGTGGAGTGGTATTCCGCCAGCGACAGAGTATATCGTGGAAGCGAACTGGGTAAACCCACGCGTTTCCGCTGATCCTGTGCGAACGACAGAAACGCAGATTTCCTTTACGGATTTTGTTTTTCATGATGTTCCTGTATTTGTACAAGAATCAGATTCTATTGCATATAGTTGGCGTGTTCGTGCGGAAGCGGATGCAGGAGTGAAGAGTGATTGGTCATCTCCGCGTACGTTTACCATCGATACAAAAGTTCCGGAAGCGCCAGCGCCCGTAGCACCAGAGGAAGGAGCAACATTTTCTACAGCGCCGACGTTTCAATGGAGCGCGGTTACCGATGCAAATGCTGAAGCGATTTCTTATACGTTTACGCTTAGTAAGGCGGAAACCGGTGCCACTCCGCTTCTTCAATTTCCTCTTACGGGAACGACGTTTACTCCCACTTTCCCTCTTTCTGATGGAACATATCTTTGGGGAGTGAGTGCAAAGGACAAGGCAGGGAATACGAGCGCGGCATTCAAGGCGACGTTTACCGTTAAAGCGCCAGTACCGGCGCCGACCGCTGCACCGTTTGGTCTTACGACAGAACAAACAGCGACCGAACTTACGTTACGATGGCAAGATGTACCGCTCGGTGGCGATACCTATACTATTGAAGTCGCGCATGCGTGCGTTGGCGCAGAGGGTTGTGAAGAATTCATTAATCTCATTCCCTCTTTGACACAACAGGACAAAATAATAATTCCAGTCGTGCTTGATCTGTCGAATGAAGAGGTGGGAGATTATTTTGTACGCGTATTGCGCGTAAATGAAGGTGGAAGAGGGCCGGCAGTACAGCAGAAGTTTACTGTGCGTCGTCTTATTGCTCCGACTGTGTCGTCTCTTGTGCAGACGCACGTATTATGGCGCAATGATGATGGCGACGAACAGAGCGCAACAAAGATGGTGGATGAAGACACTGCCATTACCGATGTTCGTGCAGGAATTATCAACCGTCTTCGTGCGCAGGTAGCGAATGAAGGCGAAACAGTATCTGGATCCTTACACTACGCGTTGCAGTATGCGATAAGAAGTGATACGTCCTGCGATGCCGTTCCAACGAATGCGTGGGCAACAATTCCGACGCAAGCGGCAGAGAATCAATGGGGACTTGCCGATTCCACTCATTTCATTGATGGTGCTCTTGCCACGAATCTTCCTCCCGTTATGAGCGATCCTGAAGGAGCGGCGTTTATTAATGGAGCTCTACACGACACAAAGAGCAGAAGCGCAGCTCTTGCGCTTAACGCTCACTCATACACAGAGTTTGAATATGCGTTTAGTACGGGCGCGGATGTTGCGAGTGGCGCTACCTATTGTTTCCGGTTGGTGGACGCGCAGAAAGCTGGCGATGTGGAAAAGTTACAACTTACGAGCGGACAGGGGAGAGCTCTCTCTACTGCGGTAATTGATGCGGCAGGCGAGTTTCTATATTTTGGAACATTTGAAATTCCAGCAAAGATAATTAAGATTCGTCTTTCTGACTTTTCTTATATTGCTGCAAAGCAGCTTACGGGGCGTGACGGAGAATTAAACAATGCGGTCATTGATACATCGAGTGGCTTTGCTTATTTCACCACGCAGACTACACCGCAGAAGCTTATTAAGATCCGTCTTTCTGATCTTGCACAAGTAGGTTCATTGACGCTTACATCTGAAGAAATATTTGGTCCGCTTCTTATTGATAACCAAAATAAAACGCTTTATGCCGGCATACTTTCTAATGCGTCAACAGCGCCGGCGCGCGTTGAAAAGATTCGGCTCACTGATTTTACCATTGAAGATACTTTTACATTTAACGATGGAGAAATTCGCCTTCAGAATACGGCAGCTATTGACGCACAAGACGGTCTTGCCTATTTCATTATTAAAAAGAAATTTGGTTTTGATGAACTGGTGAAAGTTCGTCTTTCTGATTTTTCGCGCATAGGATCGTTGTCACCGCAACCGGAAGATGTCGTATTAGAGACACCCGGTCCATTAGCGGGGAAGGAGCATACTCTGCAAGCGTTCATCATTGATGCGGCGCATAATGTTGGCTATCTCACGACGACAAGTACACGAAACGATACGAAACGGATCGTAGCAATTCGTCTTTCCGACTTTACGCGTGTTACAGCAACAGACCTTACGCTTACCAATGATGATGTAAATGATGTGCTTGCGATTGATCGTGTTAACGGTTTTGTATACATTGGCACTGGATCATCGGGGATTCTTCAAGTACGTCTTTCGGATATGCAGCAGATTGACGCACTCAATTTTGGATTTCTTTTAGGGAATCCCATTGCCCTTGATAATGATCACGGCGCTGTGTATGTCGGTACCTTGGCAGGTGCGGTGAATCGCTTTTATTCTGCAGACGCTACGCGAACTCTCTCTGAATACCGGCATTATGCCGAAGTCACGGTTGCGAAAAAGGTATTGTTACCGGAACAGCCGGTGCTTTCGCCGTTGCCTGAAGGACCGACTAAGTCTCTTCCTGCTATTTCTTGGGCGCCTGTCGCAAACGCGGCGCGATATGAGGTGACGGTAACGAAACTAAGCGATGACAGCGTGCGTTTTACTGAAACGATTACACAACCCGATGATACGACTGCGCCGATGACGGCGACGTTGCTCAATGACAAAGTGCTTTCTGATGGAGAATATCTTGTAAAAGTTCTTGCGGTGAATACAGAAGGAAAGGGAAACGATTCATCGGTTGCGTCTTTTGTGTTCGATGGTACGGCTCCTGACGCGCCAGAGCTTAACACGCTTTCAATGAAGCCGACGAGTACTATTCCATCGATCACGTGGCTTCCATCAGAAGGAGCGTCATCCTATACAGTTGTTGTAACAGCGCTGAACGATCCAACGATACGTTATTCAGAAACACTAACACAACCTCAATCAGAAGATCCCATGACGAGGCTATCATCGACATTGCTTTCTGATAAACAGATTGTAGATGGGACATACACGGTCGCTGTTACCGTTACGGACGAAGCGGGAAATACGAAGACGTCTGAAGAACAGTTTGTTCTCGATAGAGAAAAACCTGTAGCACCGACAGAGCTTGTCCCGACAGGAACGTTGGAAGTGTCACCGACAACTCTTTCTTGGAGCGCAGTTTCTGATATAACTGATTACAGGATAGTGTTTGCGAAAAAAGAGGGGGATATAATTGCATATAATACGCCACTCTTTGATGACACAGTGCAAGGTGTTACGTTTGAATTACTTTCTTCACCGTCTGATGGAACGTACGGTTGGCGCATGTACGCTCTTGATGCAGCAGGAAACGAAAGTGATCCTATTGAGGCAGTCTTTACCGTCAAGACACCAGTGCCGCCGCCAACCAGCGTGCCCGTAGATCCAAAAATACAGCAAGATGAGAATACGGTAACAATGCAGTGGGGAGATACCAAGGATCTTGGGAATGATACGTATAGCGTGCTTGTTTCGCACGATGGTGATTTTTCTCAAGTAATAGATACGCTTTCAAAAACAGGATTGAAGTTGAAAGATTTGCCGCTTACATTTGACTGGTCGAATGAAGATGATGGGACATTCTACGCGCGCTTCTATCGTGAAAATGAGGGTGGCAGAGGACCAATCACTACATCAGCGTTTGTCGTCGCGCGCGCAGGAGTTGAAGAACTGCTCGTCCTTGATGGGTGGGGATATGAGCAAACGATCAAATTTGAAGGACCAACACCTTTGAATGAATATCAGGCACAGATTACACTTGATGCGACGTTTGATTATACAAACGCAGCTCCAGACGGCGCTGATCTACGATTTGTAGATGCGGATGGAAATGTTGCGTCGTATTGGATTGAACAATGGAATCCAGAGGGCGCGTCAACCATCTGGGTGAGCGTGCCACTTAAAGGAACCCGGTCGCTTGATCTTTATTACGGAAATTCTGAAGCTGAAGCGACGTCAAATGTGAATGATACGTTTGAGTTTTTTGACGATTTCAATGTACCTGACGCAGGTGGATTTGGATTTAATTCTGGTACTCGGCATCGTGATGAACCAAAGTATTATCCACGTTGGACAGTACAGAAAGGAACCTTCGATATTAAGGACGGAACATTGCGTAACTGGTTTGGCGACGAAGGGGGAGGCGATACCATTACCATTGATTCGATTGTAAGCCGTCCAGGATACGCGGTTCGTTCGCGCGTCCTTGAAGATCATCAGCGACGTTACCCCACCATGTTTTTGGGATGGCAAGGAGATTTCTTTATAAATGATAAGGGGCAGGAGCGACCCGATAACTATTATTTTATTCAATTGAATGCGGCGGATCAAAAAATTTATCTTCGGAAATTTATTAATGGTGTAGTGGCCACACTGGCAGAAAAATCTATTCCAGCACTCGAGCTTTCGAAGTGGTATGCGTGGGAATTACGCTGGGAATCAGTAAACAAACTTTCCGCAGAACTCTGGGGGAACGATGGGGAGATTCTTGCAGTGCTTTCCGGTACCGTTGATGAAGGATGGATCACAGGACAATACGGATTTCGCGGTATTCGCGGCGTAAGTAATACGATTTTCGACGATGTGCTCGTACGAAAGTATTCTGCAGGAACTGCGGATGATTTGACGCCGCTTCCGCCGTCAGCGCCGCGACTTCTTGAGCCGGCGAATAAAGACATTGTGGATGCTCTTCCGAAATTAACGTGGGAGGCGAATAGTGCCGCCGTTAATTACACTATTGATCTTCGCGATAAAAATGGCGTGATTGTTTCTTCTATTCCTGGGAAACTTACACCATTCACTACTACAAAGGCGTTCTTGGAGATACCCGCAAGTGCTTTGAAGAAAGACGGAGTATACACATGGCGCGTTCGCGTGAAGACGTCAACGGGCTTAAGCGATTGGTCAGAAACACCGAGATTCACTCTTGATACGGAAAAACCGGAGAAGCCGCAATTTATATCTGCGCAAACAGAACCGACGCAACTGCCAGTAACACTCGAGTGGTCGGAAGCGCGTGATGCAATATCCTATGTCATTACGATAATGAATAAAGATGACCCGACGATTACGTTAATCGAGCAGCTTGCCGCAGCAAGTGAGTTGAACTACACCATTTCTCGTGATGTGTTGCCTGGCTTTATTGATGGAGAGTATATCGCGACTATCGTTGCCGAGGATGTAGCAGGGAACCAGAGTGCAGAAGATACAATGACAATCACCATTGATACGACTGTGCCTGAAAAGCCTGTATTTGATAATCTTCCAACGACGCCTGTACGTATAGTGCCGAATCTCGAATGGAATCGTGTAGAAGGCGCAAGTGCGTACGATATTACTGTTACGAAGACAGACGACCTATCCTTTGTAAAGATTGAGGAAACAATTACAGAATCTTCGGGGAAGAATATTCGCGCGAAACTTCTTGACGATAAGACGCTTACTGATGGGACGTATAACATCCTTCTTGTTACGCGGGATGCGGCAGGAAATACGGTAGAGACAGCTGCCTCATTTACCATCGTAACTCCGCCGAACATCCCGGAACTTTCACTCCCTGATAATGAGAAGTACATACATACACTCCCCACGCTTTCGTGGAACGCAGCAACGGGTGCAACATCGTATGTACTCACGTTGAAAGGAGCCGTAGAAAGAGAAGAATCAATAACGGCAACATCGATCGACCTTTCCTCGCTTTCTCCCGCCCTTCCTGATGGAGAATATATGTGGTCAGTAACGGCAAAAACCGTGACAGCAGCAAGCGAACCTTCGGTGCCGCGAGTATTCACGCTTGATAGACAGTCGCCGCAATCGCCGATAAACATTGCACCGGAAAATGGCTCTCTCTATCAAATTGCGCCGAGACTTGCATGGGAAAATGCTTCTCAAGAAGATGACGTAGATGTTTCGTCTTTTACAATTACGGTGACGACTGATGCGGATATCAATTTTGATCAGCCGATTTCGAGTCTCGATAGCGAAAAGAAGGAGTTGTTTTTCCCATCATTGGGAGAAGGGAAATACCGTTGGCATGTTGTTGCACACGACAAAGCAGGAAATGCGAGCGATCCGTCTTCCGCTGCAACATTTACCATCGCATATCCTACGGACGCGCCACTTCCTCTTTCCCCGCAACAAGGTGAAACAGTAAATAGTACGGTGGTTGTATTCCAATGGACGGACGTGAGTCGTGAAGTACGAAAAGCAGCGTATAATCTTACACTCATAAAAAAGAACGCAGAAGGAGGAAATAGCGTTATCACAACACTTGAAGGGGTACAGGGAACGGAAGCGAACTATACATTTGCGGAAGACGGAGAATACGAATGGACGGTTGTCGGTATTACCGATGGCGTGATTGGAACACCTTCAGCGATCGCATCTTTCACCATTGATCAATCGACCGAGGCTTCTGTTGACGTACGACGTTTGATTATTTATGAGCACGCGCCGCCATCATTCTTACCGGTCTATCAGCCGGGATGTGGAACGTTGGGGGATAAGGCGTGTTCGGAGGATAAGAAGCTTATCGTTGAACAAGATCCATCAGTCATACTTCCTGTTGCAAAATCATGGAAAGTTGAAACAATAACACAGGAGGAACTTCGTGGATTGCCACGGGTACGCGGAACCGTTCTCACGGATTCTTCCGGTCACGTAAAGACGACGCAGCGCATTATTGGATTTATTGGGAGAATTTATGATGTGAGTGGTATACTTACAAATGCAAAAGTTCTTACAATTTCGTACGACCCTTTCGTGAAGTCCGTGCTTTTGAAGCCTGGATATAAATTGGCGCCTCTCTATTTTGATCACAAGACGAATCAATGGAGTGTCGCGCATAACGCGATTGAAAGTTCCGATGGTTTCACGATCACCAACATAAAAGAGGGGAGCTATGCCATTGGCATGATCACAGAACGTCGACTGCATATTCTTCCCACTATTCCTTTAAGTGGTGATTTATTGCAGCCACTTCCGCAACTATGATGAAACACCCTTTCATTTTTTCACGAGCGCTCTCTTCCTTTGTAGTTTCTACGATCGTTATTGTTTCTATTATTGCGGCGAGCATGATGGCACCGATGATAGGACGAGCAGCGACGGGTTCTTGGGGGGTGGTTTCCTCACCTACCACACAAACATTAACGGACGTTACATTTTTTAATTCTGACATTGGATGGGCTGTGGGAGAATCAGGAACGATTCTTTCTTGGGGCGCAGCGACAAAAACATGGGAAAAAAGCGGATCTTCTTTTACTCCGGCAACGTTGTGGGGTGTTGACGCATTTGGACCGTCTGATGCATGGGCAGTGGGTGATAGCGGATCGCTTCTGCATTTTAATGGTACTGCATGGGTAACAGAGAGTTCATTTGCTTCTACACATCTTCTTGATGTTGATGCGGTTGACGCTGGTACGCTTTGGGTTGTGGGAGATGGAGGGACGATTTTTGAAGGAGTAAAAACAGGAAGCAGTTTTGTTTGGACACAATGGTCAGACGCGGGATTTGTTTCGAAAGTTTTTTATGGTGTTTCTTTTCGTGATGCATCGGACGGATGGATTGTGGGGTCGGATGGAATGATTCTCCATTGGGATGGCAATGTATTTGCGCAAATTGAAGCACAGGTGACGGATGATCTTTTTGACGTTATCGCCACGGGAAATAATACGGCGATTGTTGTCGGTGAGAATGGAGTTATTCTTCGCGTAAGTACCGTTGGCGCAGAGCGCATAGTAAGTCCTACTGGCGATGCTTCTTTATTAAGTGTTGCGATGAATGCGCAGGGGCGTGGATGGATTGGTGGAGAATATGGCACACTGCTTGCGAGCGCAGATGCGGGTGAACATTGGCAGACGGCAACGAGTTCGGTTTCTTCCGCACTAACGCGAGTTTTTTTTCCTTCAGAAGATCAAGGATGGATCGTGGGTACAGGGGGGACGATTGTGCACTACATGCCTTTACCGGCAGTGCCGGTACTTGTCAATCCGATGGATGCAGTAGTGACCAATGATGCGCCGCTTTTATTTGATTGGGGAGCCGCATTATATGCTGATACGTATACGCTGCGCTACGCAACGTCTGTAAATTTTACGAGCGGTGTTGTTACCGTGCCAAATCTTACTGCGTCTTCATATACACCTACAGTATCGGATGGTACATATTATTGGAAAGTGTGGGGCGTGAATACGGCGGGGGCGGGGGATATATCGCTCGTTCGTTCAGTGCGTATTGATCGTACGCCGCCCGCAATACCACAACCTGAAGAGCCGGGTGCGAATGCAACAGTAATAATGGCAACACCAACATTGCAATGGGGGGTTGCGAATGATGCGACGCGACATGAACTTCGCCTTGATGATGCATCGCCGATAGCTGTAACCACGAATACGTATACACCAGCGGTCGCATTGGGAGAAGGAACACATACGTGGCAGGTGCGATCGTTTGATGCAGTAGGGAATTCTTCCGAATGGAGTGGTGTGCAATCATTTACTGTGCCGTCACAGACTATTGTTCCGCCACCTGATACCACACCACCATCCGTTCCGACACTTCTCTCTCCTTCCGTATCCGCAACAGTTACTGTGCGAACTCCGGAGTTTCGTTGGAGTGGTGATACGGATGTCGCTGAATACGATGTGCAGGTTTTTGCAAGCGGAACAACGCCACCCTCCGTTCCTCTTGTTGTTGTAGCATCTCCATGGACGTCGACAGATTCGCTTACAAATGGAGTTTATAGTTGGCGTCTGCGTGCACGTGATCATGCAGGCAATACGTCAGCGTGGAGTACAGGAACTTTTACCGTTACAGTCGCATCGACAATTACTATTGAACCTCCGCCTTCGGAACAACCTATACCTCCAATTGTGCAGCCTGTTCCGGCGCCGCTTGTATTTTCTTTAACGGGTCCGGGATCGATTATTACGGAAACAAAACCGGTATTCACGTGGTCGGCATCCGTGAATGCAACCACCTATACGCTGGAGATCGTTGGTGATGGTACAGCATTTATAAAAACGATAGCGAATATTACTACAACAAGCTATATTCCCGCTGAAGCATTGTCACAAGGAAAATATTTTTGGAAAGTAACTGCATCAAATAGTGAAGGAGTATCGGTTATTGCGGGCTCCCAACCATTGATTATTGATGCGACTCCACCGCCTGCCCCCACGCTTTCAGAGCCAAGTCCCGACGCACAAACTACGCTACCTGTAGCTCTTGTTTGGGCTCCTGTGTCTGATAACCTCACCTCGGTAACATATACCGTGCAAGTTGATGACGGGAATTTCAGCAGTCCGACATTCGTTACCGCGGGGACGAGCGATGTGAATGCCGCCTCGACAACAACACTGGAAATCAATGCGCAGAATTTCGTGGATACCCAATACCTCATTACCAACGGACTTACGTCTGGCATCACGTACCGTTGGCGTGTGTGGGCGAAAGATGCGGCAGGAAACATGAGCACGGCACCGAGCGCTGTCCGGTCATTTATTATTCCCGTTCCGGCAGTAGCACCATCGGCATTTACCCTTGCCGAATCTTCTGAAGTGACTATTGACGCAACACCGACATTTCAATGGACGAAGTCAGACGGTGCAACAGCGTATACGCTTTTCATCCAAGGCAATGGCGCCAATAATACAGTGACACGCGCGTATCCCGGGAGTAACGAAATTCCTTTCACGAAGCTTTCCTATGCCATAACTGATCCATTGCCTCTTGGTACGTATACCTGGTATGTCCGCGCGACAAATAGCGCTGGGACCTATTCCGCACCATCACGGTTAATAATGATAGCGACTTCCGTAATAGAAAAAAAGCAGTCTGAAATTTTACCCCCTGAACCGTTACCCCCTCTCCCACCAACAAAGGAGGCGATAGATACCGCAATCCGTAGTGGATCGATAGAAGAAACACCGACGATCACTGTTACGTTAACATCATCCGCAACGCTTGCCACTAATCGCCCGCTTCTTTCAGGGCTTCTTTCTATTGGGAGTACGGTTGCGCAAGTATTGATTGACGAACAACCCGTTGCACCTGTATCTATCGGAGCAAGTGGGGCATTCGTATTTGCGTCCCCCATTCGTCTTCCGGACGGAGAACATACGTTGCGTTTCATGGTGGATAATATTCCGACAAATGCAGTCACCTTTTTTATTAGCACAAGAGAGCCAGTATCTGCAACCGTGAACGACATCGTCGTTGCGCGACAACAACCGGGGGCTGTACCGGGAACGATGGATCTCTTGATTGTTGTCCAAGCATCGGTTGACGCGACAACGCAATCGATCGCGCTTATTGATCCGACGGCAAAGACAACGATAGCCGAAGAAACAACAACAGCAAAACAGCCAACGCTTTCGGTCTCTGTCACAAGAACAGCCGAGCAACTTGGTACACACACACTGCTTTTAGTCACCCGCGATCAGTTCGGGGAATCAACAATACAACAGATTACGTATGCGGTAACAAATGCGCCAATAAGTTATGCGTGTAGTGATGGCGTGGATAATGACGCGGACGGAAAGATTGATTATAGAGCGGATCCAGGTTGTTCTGGTTTTACAGATACACAAGAAGATGATTCGTTGCTTGTAACATTATCACAGCAAGCGACGGTTTCTGCAGTAACGAATGCGTTGAATGATACAGCAATGACGACTATCGATGCTGCACAACGTTTTACGGAACAAACAGTAAAGCAGACTGCCGCCTTTGCCGAGGTTACGGATCGTATTGTGCAAACAACACAACCGGTAACGATACGAACGTTGGCAGCGGTTGCTCCTGCGGCGATTGTGGTGAATCCGATAACAGCATCAAGTTTGCCTGCGCTTCCGGGGATGGTTACCAATGCGTTCTCATGGCTTTTCTCCGCTTTAGGAATTCGCAAGAAGCGAAAGAATCCATGGGGGATGGTGTATGATGCCATTACGAAAGAGCCGATTGGTTTGGCAATTTTGCGACTTTTTGACGCGGGAACCCCGATAACAAAGCAGGGCGTTGTTACGGGACAGGCTTCACAATTATTGGCAACGCAGGTCACTGATAAAGAAGGGCGGTTTGAATTTCTTGTGAAGCCGGGAAGCTACAGAATTGAGGCTCAAAAAACACCGTTTCTATTCCCGTCAAAGATTATCGAAGGGAAGGATGATGGAGAATTGTTTAATGTCTATCATGGAGAAGTGATTTCTGTCACTACTGAAGGACAAGCAATGCATGTAAATATTCCTATTGATCAAGAAAATATTACGTTGCCGCGCATTGCTTCACTTCGCAATACGTTCCAACGTATTCGTCGAATTGCAAGCAAAGCATCACTGCCGCTTTTGGTCATAGGGACTGGAATAAGTATTGTCATGTACGCATTTTCGCAGACGAAGTATAATCTTTTAGCGCTTCTCGTCTACGTAGGATTTGCAGCATACCAGACGATTCTCTCACCGAAGAAAGTGAAATCATGGGGTACGATTTTTGATGCAGTAACACTTACGCCGGTATCACTCGCGATGGTGAGCATTATTGATCCGCAGTATCAGCGCGTTATCAAAACCCGTCTTTCAGATTATCAGGGAAGATTTACTTTTTTGCCTGATCCGGGGAATTATCAATTGAAAGTAACGAAAGCGAATTATCAGTTCCCGAGTAAGACCGAAAAAGCGGTTAAAAAATATCACCACTTGTATCACGGAGAATCTTTAACGGTCGCTAAAAAGAAGGCAATCATTGCAGTAGATATTCCGCTTGACCCTCTTATGTCGACTGCGTCTACGCCGTCTGTTTCATCCGTGCCACCATCAACAATTCCGCCGACGGCTATCGCTACGCCTCCCGCATCTCCTCCTACGTCACCAACATCGTGACTCTCATAACATATGCTCATTTCTCTTCTTTTTGATAACCCGCTTCTCTTCGTTTCGGCAATTCTTGCCGCGATCATTGCATTTACATTTCATGAATTTGCACATGCAGCAGCAGCAACGCTTTTAGGCGATGACACTGCAAAGCAAGAACGGCGACTGTCGTTAAATCCTTTCGCACATCTCGATGTTGTTGGATTCTCGCTTCTTCTCGTGAGCGGTTTTGGATGGGCAAAGCCAGTACCCTATAATCCGTATGGGCTCAAAACGCGCTTTGGAGGGAATCTTCTTATTCCACTCGCAGGACCGGCGATGAATTTTGTTCAAAGTATTATTGCGGCAAGCGCTTTGCGTCTATTTGCCGCCGCATCGTATTCTCCCGACCATTTTTTTGTGCAGTTTTTTGGTTTATTCCTTTTGATTAATCTTCTTCTTGGATTTTTTAATCTTATTCCTATTCCGCCATTGGATGGATCGCGTATAATGCTTTCTCTTTTTCCGGATCGTTATGAAGAATCGAAAGTACATTTTGAACGATCGGGTCCGTTTCTTCTTATTCTTATTATTATTCTTGATGCGTCGTCTGGATTTAATTTTTTCGCGCATTTTTTAAACGTGCTTTCTCATTTCGTTTCAGCGTTCATGTCTTAGTAGTCTTTGTCATATATGTTCCTTCGCGTTTGTAGCCGAGTTTTTCGTAGTAGGGACGGACGCCAATGCCAGCGATGACGGCAATTTTTCTTGCCCCGTAACAACGCCCTGCTTTGTTATCGGGGTTTATTCCATACTCTCGTACAATCTCCTCCGCTTTTTCCATAAGCTGTTTCCCAAAACCCGTATGTTGTATCGTTCCTTCTTCGCCGATAGGTATCAGGTGTCCGTAGGTGTGCAGTTCGCGGATGAATGCACAGTCGGCGATTTCCGGGATGAGCGTATCCAGCTCTGGAGTTATACTTTTTTTCTGCACAATGCGCGCGGGAATACGTAAACGACAAAATGCGTAAACGGCGGTGCGCTCGGGATCTTCGAATGATAAAAAATATTCCTTGCCGCCCGACGCCTCATACTCATCAACAAACAATGTTACACGGTTCACGTTTAACGTTTTACGTTCTTGGTGTCCGATTTCGCGGCATCGGAGACACTGGCAGACGAGTCCGCGTTTTTTCATGAGTGCTTGGATGGTCTGTCGAAGATTCGTGACGTTATTTCCGTCGTAAATATAATCCGCAGGGATGTCGCGAATGAGACGCGATATGCGTACATATCGTGGAATGCGTGATTTTACGGTGATGAGCACCTCGATCAATTCTTCGAGACTATATGGTTTGTATTTTCCATCTTTCCACCATTGAAAAATTTCTGCAGTTTTCAAAACAACGCAGGGATAGATTTTCATCATGTCGGGGCGAAGATCGCCGTCGCTCCAGAGCATGTCGAATGCGGCGATATCTTTTTCGGGTGTAGCACCGGGAAGTTGCGGCATCATGTGAAAGTCTACTTTGAATCCCGCCTCGCGCAACAAAAGTGTCGCTCGTTTTACGCCACTGATATCGTGCCCCCGATTGACACCTTTGAGTATTTCGGGATCGGTGTGTTGTACGCCAAGCTCAATCCTTGTGCATCCGAGCGCCCGCAATCGTGCTACTTCTTTTGCCGTCACCCAGTCAGGACGTGTTTCTAAGGTGATGCCAATAACACGGTGCGTTCCCAGTTCATTTTTTTTATGCGCCCCCTCTATTTCTTCATCGGTTATAGGCACGGCATCCACCCACCCATCAGTATTATCAACTTGTCGATGTTCTTTTTCGAGACGCGTTCCCGGTTCTTCTGCTGGTGCAACTTGATCTTTGCTTTTGATAAGTATCATCGTATACTCTTCGGGCTGCTCTACAGACCCGGCATCATTTGCGCCGTCGAAACAGCGTTTTAAAAACCAGCGCTGATAGACAGCGGGATAGGCAGACCATGTGCCGCCTTTGACGATGAGTTCAATCTTGTCTGTTGGATGGCCGTTTGCAGTGAGCGTCTCTATGCGCGATCGCATTTGCGTGTACGGATCAAAGCGAAGAATGAGTCCGCGCCATGCGGCTGGTTCTTTCTCGAGATAGGATTTTGGCATGCGGACTTCGGTCGGGCAGTAGGAGCATTTTCCGGGACAGGGGTAGGGGCGCGCTAAGACGGTGATGATGGCGACGCCGGAAAGCGTACGCATGGGATGTTTTTGTAGAAGTCCTTCCAGGCGCTCATTACGAAGAATGGTTTTTGTTTCGAGCAGATCGTGATATGCTTTTAACAGATCCATTGTTGTCGGAAAGATGGCGCCGGGGCTTTGGCGCGCTAATCGTCGCTCAACCGAAAGAATATCCTCGCGGGAAGTAGGAGGAGTAGCGATGAGTTGTTCTACGATTTTTTGAGAGAAAGATTTCATTATGGATAAAAAATTTGCTCAACAAATTCTTGAAAAAACGTGGCGTGATTATGACGCGATCGCTTCTTTATTTTCCGAGACCCGAGAGCGTGTATACGATCTCGAGCCCTTGGTTTCTAGCGTAAAGAGCGGTGACACGGTACTTGATGTAGGATGTGGTAATGGCCGTTTGCTTGGGGCGCTACCGGTGGGTGTGCAGTATGTCGGATGTGATACGAGTGTGCAAATGATTGCGATCGCAAAGAAGCGATGTGCAATTTATAAGGGGCATCTTTGTAAAAAACAAGGGTGCCCCTTGTGTGTACGTTTCGTTCTGGGTGATGTGCTTAGACTCCCTTTTCCCGACGCATCATTCGATCATGTCTTCGCATTGGCCGTGCTTCATCATATCCCAAGTACTGCTTTACGGCAACAGGCAATATCGGAACTGGTGCGTCTTGTAAAACCTGGCGGTCGGATTACGATAACCGTATGGAATCTTCGGAGTTTCTATTGGATGAAACGCTACCGATTATGGCAGTTGTTTTTTGGGTTGCATCCGCAAGGATACGATCGTGGCGATTGTTTTGTACCATGGAAGCGAGGAGTCGAAAAGCCAATTATGCGCTATGTACATGCATTTACGGGATGGGAATTAGCGAAATTATGTATAAATGGAGGACTTTCCCTTATTGCGCAATCACATGGGCGAAGCCACATTGTGGTTGCAACGCGCCCCGTTGTCTAAAGCGTGTATTGGGCGTATGGTAGAAGAGGATATGGCACTTCCAAAACTCATCTGTGTTGTCGGTCCAACCGCGTCGGGAAAAACGGCGTTGGGTATTCATTTAGCTAAGAAGTTTCATGGCGATATTATTTCTGCGGATTCTCGGCAGATCTATCGCGGTATGGATGTCGGTACCGCAAAAGAGAGGGGGCAGTGGCGCGCAATCGGTAAGCATGAAGCGCTTGTTGTCGAGGGTATTCCGCATTACGGCATTGATCTTGTTACGCCGAACGAATCGTATACGGTCGCTGATTTTCAATCATATACAAATATTGTTATTGCGGATATCGTCGAGCGAAAGAAGGTGCCGTTTATTGTTGGGGGTACGGGGCTTTACGTTGATGCGGTAATTGATAATTTTATCATTCCACATGTTCCTCCGAATCCAGAACTCCGTACAAAAATTGAAGGATTGATCCGTGAGAAAGGCATTCAAGAGGTTTACCTCGAGCTTTTGAAACTCGACCCCGATGCGGCAGATTTTGTTTCGTTGCAAAATTCTCGTCGTATTATTCGCGCGCTTGAGGTGTGTCTTGCGACGGGAAAACCATTTTCAAAACAGAAAAAACGCGGAAAGCGTCTATACACTACGTTGCAAGTCGGTATTACGGTTCCGCGAGAGACGTTATATGCGAGAATCAACGCACGAGTGGATCAACAAGTGCGTGATGGGCTTATTGATGAAGTGCGTCATCTTTTGACATTATATGATGCGGCGCTCCCTTCTTTTTCTGGCATTGGTTATAGTGATCTTATCTCCGGTCTTCGTGGAGCAATTTCAATGGAAGCAGCGATCGATATGGTGAAACGGCGTACGCGATGGTACTCGCGTCGACAAATGACATGGTTTCGGCGTGATAAACGAATTAAGTGGGTGCAATCACCCAAGGAAGCGGAAAAACTGGTTGCAAGATTTTTGAAATAGTTTACGTGAGGCGTTGTTTTACGCAATCGCTAATTTTGTTTCCGGGTGCTTTCCCTTTTACTTTCGGCATAAGCGCTTTCATGACTGCACCAAAATCTTTTTGCGTTGTTGCGCCGCTTTCTTTGATGGCAGCATCCACAAGCGTGGCGAGTTCCGTATCTGAAAGTTGCGCAGGTAAGTAGATTTCGAGGAATTTTTTTTCTGATTGTTCTTTTTGTGCGAGCTCCGGGCGTTCACCTTTCGTATAATCTGTAATTGCATCCGCGCGTTTTTTCACTTCGCTTGCCACCACAGCAAGTACGTCATCATCGGTCAGAACAACTGGCCGTTTTTCTATTTCCTTATTTCGTATTGCCGATATCAACATACGCAATGTTGACAGCTTTAGTTCTTCTTTTTTCTTCATCGCGGCAATGAGGTCGACTTGGATTTTTTCCTTGATGGTCATAGAGATTTTTTTAATAATTTTTCAACAATGATTGGGTTCGCCTTGCCTTTCATTTTTTTCATCACTTGTCCGATGAGAAACTGGAGTGCGCCGTGTTTGCCCTTTTTGTATGTTGCTACAGCCTCTGCCTGTTCATCGAGAACTTCTGTGACGATCGTACCAATTGCATCCTCATCACTTACTTGCGCTAATTTTTTCTCTTCAATGTAGTGATGTGGTTCTGCTTTTTCTTTAAACATCGCTTCTAAAACTTCTTGCGCAACGGTTGAATTGATTTTGTTTTGGTAGATAAAGGTGATGAATTCCGCAAAATTTTCCGGAGTAATTGGTATGTTTGCGCTTGTCGTTTTTGTTTCATTCATGAGCTTGAAAAGTTTTGTCGTGATCCAACCCGTAACGAGTTTCACCAAGCGCTTGTGATCACGTTCCCACCTTTCTTCTTCCGTGCCCTCTCCTTCAAGCGCAACAAGCCATTCGCGGAGTTCGCCGATCGTTTGTTCCGTCCAGTCTGCAAGTTTTTTGTCTTCGAGAATAACTGCGATATCCGTCGGATCCATATCGAACTGATCGATGAATCGTTTGTGTTTTGCTCGCGGAAGTTCGGGAATTTTTGCGCGCATCCTTTCTACATACTCTTTTGTAAAACGGAGTGGAGGAATATCCGGTTCAGGGAAAAAGCGGTAATCATGCGCTTCTTCTTTGAGACGCTGCTCTTCGGTGATTCCTTTTTCGTCATTCCACCCGCGTGTGGTTTGCACGGTGGGAGGTGTGTGATTTTCCCAGAGCTTCGTTTGTCGTTGTATTTCGTATTCGAGCGCGCGTTCAACCGATTTAAACGAATTCATGTTTTTCACCTCGGTCTTGGTGAAAAAACGATCTTTTTTATCCAAGGGGCGAAGACTAATGTTCGCATCACAACGCAGTTGTCCTTTTTCCATGTCCGCGTCGGAAATATTGCAATAGCGTAAAATGAGTCGCAGTGCGTGCAAAAATGTTTTCGCTTCCGCAGGAGATCGGAGATCGGGCTTTGTAACGATTTCTGCAAGGGGAGTGCCTGCGCGGTTAAAATCAACGAGCGAATGCTTTCCGTCAGCGCCATGAATGAGTTTCGCCGCATCTTCTTCGAGATGCAATCGTATAATTCCGACTCGACTTTTAACTTTTAACTTTTGACTTTGGACTTCTACATATCCATCGACGCCGATTGGTTTATCGTACTGCGATATTTGGTAGCCTTTTGGGAGATCGGGATAGAAATAATTTTTTCGATCAAATTTCGATTCTTCGCCGATCGTACAATTGATCGCGAGCGCGGCGATTGCGCCCATATCGATTGCCGCTTTATTGGGAACAGGGAGTGTCCCCGGATGTCCCATGCACACAGGACAAATCGCGCTGTTTGGTGGCGCTTCAACGCCATTTTGGCAACCGCAAAACATCTTGCTCTTTGTTTTGAGCTGTACATGGATTTCTAATCCGATAATCGATTCTAGTTTCATATAAGAAAATTATATCGTATTTATGTAATAAAAACAAGATTCATTTCTCGTATATAATTGACAAGGTGGATCGTCTCGTTTACCATGGTGGTACAACCCTAGAAGGAGGAATAAGAGCATGGCTACGAAGCGTTTGTTTGGAACGTCGGGGATCCGTGGTGTTGTGGGTGAGGACATCACGCCGATATTGGCCCTTCAGGTCGGGGTGCTGTACGGCGTGTGGTTGAAGGCGCACACCGATGAGGACAATCGTACGGTTGCGGTGGCGCATGACAACCGTCCGGGCGCTGACGTGCTTGCGCATGCCGCGGCGAATGGTTTCATCTCCGCTGGTATGCATGTTGATTTCCTTGGATGCGTGTCGACGGGGGTACTGGCGGCGTTCATGGAGTCGCATTGCGGCGGGCTTATGGTTACCGCGTCGCATATGCCGCAGGGAAGGATCAGCATCATTCCCTTGTTCGCGAACGGGCATTACTGCGACTCCGATGTTACGGATATTCTTGAAGAAGGAATCCGTGCATGGGAAGGGATCGAGACCATTGCCGATCCGGAGAATATTGGTAACGTGACGATCGTATCTGAAGAACAGAGCAGAATGCTCTATCTTCAGAAGATGCCGCAGCACATTCTTCTTCGCTCGCGTATTGCCAATCGATCTTTCCGGTTGCTTATGGATCCGGGGAATGGAACGGCAGGGCGCGTTGCGAAGGAACTGTTTGAATCCGTTGGGTGCAGGATCGAAACGCTTCACTATGAGCAAAAACCTGTGCCCGACCGTCCGAGCGAGTGTCGCGCGGAAACCTGTGGTGAGGCGATTGCGCAGACGGTGGAGCGCGGATGCCACATCGGAGTGTGTTTTGATGGGGATGCCGATCGAGTCCTTTTCATTACCGGAAAAGGTGATGTACTTCCCGACAGCGTGGTCGGAGCGATTTTTGCCCGCCACTACGTACAGGAAGGGCAAGTCATCGTTACACCGGAAAATGCAAGTGGTCTTGTCGAGGTTATCGCAAAAGAACGTGGTGCGCGAGTCGAGTACTCTCGTATCGGTCAACCCTCGACGGGTACGGCCATACGTGCGCATGGTGCCACATTCGCGTATGAAGAGGCGGCGGGCAAGTTCGGATTCTTCGAACTCGCTTGCGCTTATGACGGTCCATTTGCTGTTTTGAAAATGCTCGAGATCATGGCGCGACGCGGCAAGTCGCTTGCCGAACTTGCGGCAGAAATTCCGCAGTTCTTCCAGAAGGCAATTAAGATCGACGTTCCGGATGCGAAGAAAGATGCGGTTGTCGCAGATGCGATTCCGCGTCTCCGTCAAGTCCTTGATGGGCAGACCAGCAAGGAAACTGCGATCGGTGGAATCAAGGTCTTTCTACGTGAAGGTTCCTGGGTGCTTATCCGCCCAAGCGGTACTGAACCCCTCGTTCGTGTTTACACTGACACGAGAGTAAGCCAGGTACGCGCAGATGCTCTGGCGGAACTCGGCGCGATATGCTTTAAGGAAGCGATCGCTGCTATCGGCTAAGATCGTTTCACAAATAAACCCCCGACGATGTATGTTCGTCGGGGTATTTTTTTATTATGCCTGCCCGAATACCAATCCGACCGCGGTCGGATTGGATGAAGGGCAACCGATGTAAATATACGGTCGGCGGAGCCGACTCTACTTATAACGCACCCGCCCAGATACCCCGCTGCTTGCGGCGGGATCGGGTTCACATTGATGCGCGTTTGTACTACAGTAACTTTTTTATGATCTCCCAAATTTTTTCGTGTACGTATTCTTTGGTGCCGTCCACGGCAACACGTATCCATCCGCGTTCGTCGGCGCATTGTTCATGTGCGACACGTACTCGTTCCATGAGCGTCGAGTCTTCTTCATGGGTATGATTTTTTTCAATGGAGAACGTGAATCGTCTGCCATGCAAGAGTATGGCGATGTCTTCTTTGTAGAGTGCGCTGTTGATGTCGCGTAAAAATTTAGGGTCAACACCGGCGCCTTCACCCCATGCGATGCCGGTGCCGAGATAATCCTCGGCGACAACGATCGTACCACGCTCAAGTATCGCTTGAAGCGTTGATTCATACTGTGTGCGGTTTAATGCGGTGATGGTCTGGAATTCGCGCGGGGTAAGCGCATAGGGATTGCCCTCGCGGAGATAGGCGCTTACTATCGGTCCCGAAGGAGCAAGAGTGTAGATGGGGTATTTGATGTAGACCACATCTTTTTTTTCTCGGCGCAGACGATCCGTAAGCATTTTTGCTTGTGTTGTTTTACCGAGATTATTGATGCCATAGAGCACGATTAATTTTCCTTTCATACAATGCGTTTACATTCTTCTCGCGCGAAGTGGTCGGTCATGCCGGCGATGTAGTCTTTGACGACGATATAGAGCGGATCCTTGCGGTCGATGCGTGATTGAAAATCAGACGGCAGAAGTTTCGGGCGTTTCATGAATGCGCGGAAAAGTTTCTCGATAATCCATTGCCCTTCTTTGGTTGCTTTGAGAACCGTTTGGTGTTTGTAAAATCGTTTGTAGAGAAAATCGCGCAACACTTTATTTTTCGTTTCCTGTTCTTTCGAAAAACTCACGAGTGGTTTTCGTTGTCCATAGACGTCGTCCACGTTTTTTATCTTTGCTTTTTCAATAGCGCGCAAACCGTCGCGGGTGATATCAGTAGCAAGATGATCGATGACGTCGCGGACGAGATGGTAGCGATAGAGGTCGTGCGATGCCGGCAAACGTGGGAGACGATCATGGATCACTTCGTGGATTTCATGAATGAATGGAATAGCAATGAGTTCGTCTGCAGTAAAAATTTTTGCGCGAAGTCCGTCGTCAATGTCATGGGCGGTGTAAGCGATTTCGTCGCCGAGGTTCACCACTTGCCCTTCGAGCGAAGTGGAGCGTAATGGTTGTCCTTCGAGGAGCGGATGATCCCACGGTGTTTCGTGTTTTGCCAAGCCCCAGAGCGTTTCCCATGTGAGGTTGAGTCCCGGGAATTGGGGGTAGCGATGTTCGAGGAGTTCGACGACGCGGCGGCTTTGCGCGTTGTGTTCAAAGCGGCTGCCATGTTCTTTCATGAGTGCGTCCAATGCTTCTTGTCCCGCGTGTCCGAATGGTGTGTGTCCAATGTCGTGTGCGAGGGCGATTGCTTCGGCGAGATCTTCATTTAAGCGGAGTGTGCGCGCAATGGAGCGAGAGACTTGCGACACTTCAAGCGAATGGGTGAGTCGCGTGCGATAGTGGTCGCCGTAGTCCGCAACAAACACCTGCGTCTTTTCTTTGAGACGGCGGAAGGCATTTGCGTGGAGGATGCGGTCGCGGTCGCGCTGATAGGGCAGGCGATACGGGTGTTCGGCTTCGGGGTAGCGGCGTCCCTTGCTCTCGCCGTGTTTGGTGGCGTATGGCGCGAGGATCGCATCGAAGTTTTTGGAGAATTGTTTTGCAGATGGAATGGAGGGGCTCATATTTTTTTATATGTTACGAACGAGAATCCGTCACGGTTGTCGCGTTCGGTTTCGCGCCAGAGAGTGAGATCAATCGAGGGGAAGAAGGCGGTGCAGGCGGTGACGGTTTGGGTGACGTGCGTCATATAAAGCGTGTCGGCTTTGTTGATTGTTTGTGTGAAAATTTCGCCGCCGCCAATGACCATGATGTCTTTGTTTGGATGTGCGGAGATTGCAGTATTAACAGAGTCGTATCGCTCGACGCCGGCAGGTAGCGCGTAATCATTTTGTCTCGTAATGACAATGTTGGTGCGGTTGGGGAGTGGGCGATATTTTTCTGGTAATGACTCCCATGTTTTTCTGCCCATCAAAACCGTTTTACCCTCCGTAAGTTTTTTGAAGTGCGCCAAATCTTCCGGAATGTGCCATGGCAATGTTCCGTCTTTTCCGATGCAGTTCTGTTGGTCAATTGCAGCGATGAGAGCGAGCATATATGCATGATACCGCTCGAAGGCATTACTTGTCTACGCGTTGACAGTTTCTGTGGTTTCACATACACTCGAGCTGGAGTCCTTTGAGAATCCAATAAGAAAGGAGCGTAGCAATGCTTGATGAACGCATCACGCAAACATCTTGGGTTATGAACGCGTTTCATCGCGCGCAACAGGCATCGCTTCCGCTTCTGCGTTCTATTGTGAGAACGGGGGGTGTGGCGGCAGTTGTCCTCGTGCGTCATGGGGTTACTGATGATCGCATGGAGGGCGATCCGTCGTTTCTTGGGAGGGATGCGGATCGTGATCAACGGATTCTGCACGCGGCGATTGAAGAGTCGCACGGCATCATCGTAGATACCGGTTCACTCCTCATCGCACATCTTCAGACTGACCCCGAGAGCATTCGATTCCTATTGCAGTTCGGCGTGTCGCTGGATGACCAGTTTATCGCAGAGATAAATTTACTGCGAGAGCAGGAAGCGACACCTCCGAAATTGGGAGATCCTGTGCTTGATATTACTGCGCGTTCAGAGGCGCAAGAAGTGCAACGTGAGCGCATGAATTTTTCGAAGCTCGCCGCACTTATCACAGAGGACTTCGAAGGCGCAGATGCACTCCGTCGCGGAATCCTCGAGTTGGATATAAGCGTCGAAGGTGTCGTGTACGAGGCTCCTCCTCGACAGAAAGAGGAGGAAGAAGGATAAACATAAAAGCGACCCGTATCTGGGCCGCTTCTTTTTTATCAATAGAAGTTCTCGACTGCGCTCGAACAATAATCGTAGCCTGCTCAACACTCGGTGTTACGCACAACACCGAGTGTTAGACGGCAATATCAAAACTAATTTTTGGATGGGATTGGTAGTCCACAACTTTCGTGTCGTCGGCTTTCCAGTTGAAGATGGAGGAAAAGTTTTGGGTTTCGATTTTGGAAAGTGGCATTGGCGTACGGGTGACCTGTTCTTTTGCGCCAGTAAGATGATTTACATAAATATGCACGTCCGCCAAAAAGCCCACGAGCTTGCCTTCTTTCAATCCCGCTTCTTTTGCGAGGAGGTGGAGGAGAAGCGCGTAGCTTGCGATGTTGAAGGGGAGTCCGAGCAGTGTGTCTACCGAGCGCTGGTTCCAGAGTAAATTCAATCGTCCATCAATTACGGTGATTTGAAATCCGTAGTGACAAGGAGGGAGCGCCATTTTTGAGAGTGCCATCGGATTCCACGCCATCACGATCATGCGGCGGTCGGTCGGGTCGGTTTTTAATTTTTCAATCACGCGTGTGAGTTGATCCACGCCTTTGTTCGTATAGTCTGTGTCGTAGTTCACATAGTCCGCGCCGAAGTGCCGCCACTGGAAACCGTACACGGAGCCCAAGTCGCGCTCTTCCAACATTTTTTTCTTTGCTGTTTCGTCGTGGCCGTACGGCGCTTTCGACGGGTTCGCCCACTCATCCCAGATGTGGTTGTTGCGATCCTGAAGCCATTGTTTGTCGGTTAAGCCTTTAATAAAAAATTCAAGCTCGGAGGCGATAAGGCGAATCCCCATTTTTTTTGTGGTGAGTAAGGGAAACCCTTCCGCCATATCATGCTCAAACATCGCCCCGGCAATTTTTACGGCATTCACCCCGGTACGATTCGACTCCTCATGCCCTTTTGTGAGAATTTTTTCTACGATGTCGAGGTAGGATTTCATAGTTTTATGGTAGCAGAGGATAGAAGTTTGAGCAACAAAAAAATCGACCCCTTTGGCCAATTTTTTATATTTTATTGTTTGTATCCGCCGCTACTGCCAAATCCGCCGCGACTGTCTTTGGTGGTAAGCCCTTCTTCCCACTCGGCGCGTTCGATTTTCACAAACATGCCTTGTGCGATGCGCTCGCCTTTTTCTACCGTGACCGGCGCTTTGGTAATATTCAAAAGCTGGATTTTGAGTTCGTCGTTCGGTCCGCAATAGTCCTGGTCAATGATCCCCACGCCATTTGCCACCATAAGCCCCTTTTTTAAGGGAAGACTCGAACGCGCCGCAAGCATGAGCATGTGTCCCGGGGGAGTTGCGATAACCAGTCCGGTCGGCACAAGCGCGATTGCCCACGGCTCGATAGTCACGGTGTCATTCGCCGTCAGATCAAACGCAACTGCGCCCGGTGTTTGATACGCGGGGATTGCAACTTCGGGATTTTTTCGATGTAAATTTATTTTCATTTTTCTTCTGAAAGTTTTGAGGCGAGCGGTGACGTTTGTCCTGCGTACTTGTTTTTTCCTTTGGAATACGGGACTTCGGCAGGGGATGACAATTGTTCAAAAGTAAACGCGCAGATGCGCATGCCGGGATAGAGCCGTACGGGCATCCTGCCGATGTTCCCAAGTTCGAGCGTGACGACGCCAATCCATCCGGGGTGAAACACGGATGCCGTACCGTGCACGATAACGCCAAGACGCCCGAGAGAACTACGCCCTTCAACACGTCCGACCAGGTCGTCCGAAATTTCTAATGTTTCTTTCGTTGATGCAAGTACGAGTTCACCGGGCTGAATGGTGAATGATTCGCTGTCGGCTACTGTGATCTCTCGCATGATTTCGTTTAAGGGGATTTCTCCACGCGTATCAATGAACGGCACGCTGGAGTATTCGAAGACGCGAAAATTATTCCCCAAGTGCAGGTCAAGCATGCACGCCGAGAGCTGTTGCGCGTAATCGGGCGCTGGAGTGACTTTGATTTTTCCCTCAGCGATGGAACGTTTGATGTCGCGGTCGGAGAGGATCATATTGAGTGAGTAGTTTGTAGTTTGTAGTTTGTAGTGAGTAAAATCTATCGACTACCCACTACGCACTACACTTGTACCCGAATGCCTGGTCCCATGGTGGAGCATACGGTGACGCTTTGGATGTAGCTCCCTTTTGCTGACGCGGGTTTTGATTTTTTTACGGCATCGATGAAGGCGACAAGATTGTCGACGAGTTTTGCGGTGTCGAGTGATACTTTGCCGACGGACTGGTGCACATTGCCGGTGTCGTCGTTCTTAAATGTAACCTTACCCTTTTTCAATTCAGCGACGGTTTTTTCAATTTTGTCTGTAACTGTTTCATTCTTTGGGGAAGGCATGAGTCCTTTTGGTCCCAAAATTTTTGCGATCATCGCAATATCTTTCATCATGCTGGGGTCCGCTACTGCCACGTCGAAGTCACATTTACCACTCGATTTGATTTCCGCAATAAGTTCTTTGCCACCGACAAGATCCGCACCTGCTTTTTTTGCTGCATCGGCGTGCGTGACGGTAAATACGGCAACGCGCTTTGTTTGTCCGGTTGCGTGCGGCATGACAACGACACCACGTACCGCCTGTTCACCCTTTTTCGGGTCAATGCCAAGATGCATGTGTACCTCAACGGAGCCGTCAAATTTCGCTTTTGTTATTTTCTTAATGAGATCGATCGCCTCTGTCGGCGCGTATGACTTTTTTGCATCAACAAGTTTTATCGCTTCGAGATACTTTTTTCCGCGTACTTTCTTTTGCATAGTTTTTAAAGTTTCGTGGTGTTAGCGGTCCGACCTCGGTCGGACCTCCCACAATAATTAATTTCAATTTTAGCAATTTATTCCTTTTTCGGTTTTATTAACTCCAGACAGAGTTGCGTAAATAATTCTTGTTTTTCTTTTGGTAATGCGTGGTAGTTATGACCTATCATTTCTATAACCATCCCTTTGTACTGACTAAGTAGATCCTTTTCCCCATTACTTGCATCAGCTTTTTTTGGTTGCAATGTTAATTCCAGTAGGGCTTCGTCAAAAGCTTTTTCGGGGTTAATTTTAAACAGAGCGTCTAGTACTACGAGACGTGTTTTCAGAGATTCTGCTTTATTTCCCCCCTGTTCCTCCTCGGGTCCTTTCGGCGGTACGTAACCCTTAGATTCTCTTGGCATAATTTTTTATTATTACTCGGTAACGGTTAATCCCATCTGCCGTGCGGTGCCTTCCACGGTGCGCATTGCCGCTTCGATATTTTCGGTGTTGAGGTCGGGGAGTTTCTTTTCCGCAATCTCGCGCACTTGCGCTTTTGTTACCTTTCCCACTTTTTCTGAAAGCGGTTTTCCCGAGCCCTTTGCGATACCCGCAGCTTTCTTTAACATCTCTGATACGGGCGGAGTTTTTAAAATAAACGCGTAGGTGCGATCCTCGTACACGGTAATCTGCACGGGGGTGACTTCACCGGGCGTGCGATCCTTTGTTGCCTCGTTGAATTTTTTGCAGAATTCCGCGATGTTGAGCCCATGTTGCCCCAGCGCCGGACCAATAGGAGGTGCGGGGTTTGCTTTTTGTGCGGGAACTTGGAGTTTGACAACGGTTTTTACTTTCTTTGCCATATGCCATTTGTTCTCAACGAGACGCTCGTCGAGTTGTTAGAACAATGTGCACCGAGCACTCAATGATA
>JAUSHC010000025.1 GCA_030648795.1 bacterium
CTAACGAGAGTTGATGGAAATCTCGATCTTCGTGAAACAGCAATTACTTCGCTTGAGGGTTTTCCGCAGGAAATTGGCGGAGATCTAGATCTTGGGGGTACCTCCATTACATCCTTATATGGACTTCCCCAAAAGATTGGCGGCTCTCTTGATCTTTCTTTCACCTCTATTACATCCTTAAAAGGACTCCCGCAAGAGATCCATGGCTATCTCACTCTTGAAGATACTTCTATTACCTCTCTTGAGGGGATGTCACGTAAGATCGGTGGCACCTTGTTTCTTTACAAAACCCCCATCACCTCTTTACAAGGACTTCCAGAGATAATCGGCGAAAACTTGGATCTTGGAGAAACGAATATTACTTCTCTTGATGGGCTTCCTCCGCCGGAGAATATCGGCGGACAGATTGAGTTCTCTAGTGGTCATATGGTGCTTGTTGATGAGGCGGCAAAGAGAGGATACGATGTATCAGTACATGATGATGGACGGGGTGCAGAAGGACCATCGTCTGAAGAATATTATTGATTTTATTATGCATCGTCATTCCACCTTC
This sequence comes from bacterium, assembly GCA_030648795.1. Lineage (GTDB taxonomy): Bacteria > Patescibacteriota > Patescibacteriia > JACQSD01 > JACQSD01 > JAUSHC01. The sequence continues at coordinate 554 of JAUSHC010000025.1, forward strand.
GAAAATCCATTCGCCCCACACCGAGATCGCAGCCCCGATGATCCGGCTTTAGTTGGAAAGATTTTGGGTCCGGAGGCAGAAGCCGCGATGCGAAAAGGAACGGAACCACAGAAAGCGCAAGAGCCTGGACCGACGACAGATTTTGAGTTCACTAACGAGGAACGTGCTAAGATCGCAGCAGAGAAAGAAGCTCGAGAAGCTCCTGAACGCGCCCGTCGCGATCTTATCGCCTGGGCGAAATCAAATAACCAAGACGAAGAATGGGTTAAAAAAACATTTACAATCCATCCGGACGGCACGCTGACGGTCGAGAAAGACTTACACTGTCTTGATCTTCCGGGAGATCCTCTTCCGAAACGACTGACGAAAGTTGGCGGCACTCTTTCTCTAAGAGGTTCGAACATCACCTCCCTCGAAGGACTTCCACAAGAGATCGGTGAAGATTTAATTCTTCGAAGAATCAACATTACGTCATTGGAGGGTCTTCCGCAGAAAATCGGGCACTCCCTTAACCTCCGAGAAACTCCTATCACATCCTTGAAGGGGCTTCCATTAGAGATTGACGGAGATCTTGATCTTGGTGGCACGAAGATCACCTCCCTTGAAGGTCTTCCACAAAAAATCGGCGGATATCTTTCTCTTAGGTTTACAAATATCACTTCTCTTCAAGGTCTCCCCCAGGAGATTCATGGCGAGCTTAATATTTCTCGAACCTTTATTACATCCTTAGAAGGTCTTCCGCGGGAGATTCATGGTGATCTGGAACTTTGTAGTACTCGCATAACTTCACTCGATGGTCTGCCGAAAAAGATTGGCGGAAGTCTTATCCTTAGCGATACGCGCATCACTTCTCTTAAAGGTCTTCCGAAGGAGATTCACGGAACCCTTGATATTTCAGCAACGCGCATCACATCTCTTGATGACCTCCCACAGAAGATTGATGGCTCTCTGTATCTTTTGTATCTTTCTGTAAAAAAAATTCCTTCAGGATTGGATATTGGTGGAGAAGTTGTATTGGAGAAGGGTCAAACTGAACTTATCGAAGAAGCGCATTCGAAGGGATACACAGTGCGTATATATGATGAAAAATAAAAATAGTATGCCCCGCCCATCAACCCTCGAAAATCCATTCACCCCTGAAAAACATCGAAGTCCCGACGATCCTGCTTTAGTCGGGAAGATTTTGGGCGCTGAAGCCGAAGCGGCGATGCGGTCCGCCTCCGCCAAGGCTACGGCGGACAAGGGGAATGGGGAGAACGATCTTGAGCTGACCGACGAGGATCGTGTACTAGCTGCCGACGAGAGAAAACGTCGAGAAGAAGAAAAACCCTGGACGTACGAACAACTTGTTGCGTGGGCGGAGGAGATCGGAAAAAGTCAGCAGTGGATTGATGAGACATTCACTATCCATTCCGATGGCACGTTGACGGTTGAGGGGGATTTGAATCTTAAGGGACTCCCTGTTACGCGTCTCCCCAAACAATTAACGAAAGTTGGAGGAAATCTCTATCTTATTGATACGGAGATCACTTCTCTTGAAGGCTTTCCACGAGAAATTGGCGGAGGCTTATATCTTGCATTAACGAATATTACTTCCCTCAAGGGGCTTCCGAAAAAGATCGGTGACTCTCTTGATCTTGCTCATACCCGTATTACTTCCTTGCGAGGGCTCCCTTCGGAAATTAAGGGAAGTCTTCTTTTAAACGAGACGCGGATTACTTCTCTCGACGGTCTTCCGCAGCGCATTGCCGGCGACCTTAATATTTCAGGAACGCGCATTACATCTTTAAAAGGTATTGCAGAGGAGATGACCGGATATCTTCATCTTGAAGGACTTGTCCTCAATTCTCTCGATGGACTTCCTACTCCCGAGGAGAGCAATTATGTGATCTATTTTTCTGAAAATCAACAAGAACTTATCAAAGAAGCAAAGACGAAGGGGTATCGCATGAGAGTACATAATCAGGAAATGCTTGATAATGAAGAAAATGTTTTATGACGCGCCCTTTCTCCACCATCGAAAATCCATTCACCCCTGAAAAACATCGTAGTACCGACAACCCCGAGTTGATCGGGAAGATTTTGGGTGCAGAAGCCGAAGCGGCAATGCGGAGCGCCTCTGCCGATGCTACGGCGGAGAACAAGGGGAAAGGAGAAAGTGATATTGAACTCTCCGACGAGGAGCGCGCCAAGATCGCAGCAGAGAAAGAAGCGAGAGAAGCTCCTGAACGCGCTCGTCGCGACCTTTTGGTATGGGCGAAAGAAATCGAGAAAGATGAAGAATGGGTTGACGAAACATTCACTATTCATTCCGACGGTACATTGACCGTTGCAGGAGATTTGGTTCTTGCTAATCTTCCCGTAAAACATCTTCCCAAAGGATTAAAGAAAGTTGGTGGGACTCTTGAGATGAGTTACACAGATATTACCTCTTTTGAAGGTTTTCCAGAAGAGATCAGTGATGATTTAAGTTGTAAGAGAACTAATGTCACTTCCTTAAAAGGACTCCCGAAAAAAATTGGCCATTCTTTGGACCTCGGCCAAACCCCTATCACGTCTTTAGTCGGTCTTCCGGCAGAAATTACTGGCAACCTTTCCCTTTGGGGGACGAAGATTACTTCTCTTGAAGGCCTTTCACAGAAAATTGATGGGGACTTGAATCTTGGTACGACAGAAATCACGTCCTTGTATGGTCTTCCACAAAAGATTGGTGGAAGTCTTCTTCTTGATGAAACGAAAATCACTTCCCTCGACGGCATTTCCCAAGAGATCGGCCGTGACTTAAATCTGAATAGTACAAGCATCACTTCTTTGCAAGGCCTTTCCGAAAAGATTGGTGGAAGTCTTTACATCTTCGATACGATGATTACCTCCCTTGAAGGACTTCCACGGGAGATCAATGGCGATTTAGATTTTTCAGCAACGAATGTCACTTCGTTGCGAGGGCTCCCTGATAAGATAGTTGGAAACATTCATATGGAAAGCCTCACATGCACTTCTCTTGATGGGCTTCCTCCTCCGGAGAATATCGGCGGAAAGGTTATTTTTTCTACTGGTCAAAAAGCACTTTTCCATGAAGCAGGAGAACGAGGATATGATGTATCAATACATTATAATGCACTAGAACAACTGGACAGGGATGATGGATAGGATGCAGAAGGACCATCTTCTGAAGAATTTTATTGATTTTATTATGTCCCGATCCACTCTCGAAAATCCATTCGCACCCGAAAAACTTCGCAGCACCGATGATCCCGCTTTGGTTGGAAAAATTTTGGGCGCAGAGGCAGAAGCGGCGATGCGGAGCGCCTCTGCCAAGGCTACGGCGGAGAACAAGAGAGAGAGTGATCTCGAACTGACCGATACCGAGCGCGCAAAAATCGCAGAAGAAAAAGAAGCGCGGGAACGAGCAAAAAAAGAATTTGTGTTGCCACTTGAAGACAAAGAAGTTCCTGCAGAGTATCAAGAATCATTGCAGCATTGGCGTGAACTCGCGAAAGAGCTCGACTACGATGGTCCCGTTGTTTTTCGGGTTAAAGCAGGGTTTACTCTTAAAGATGCTCTAAAGACGGGGTACTGTAGTAAAATTTTTGAGGAACTTTATTTGGATATCCATGGCGACAAACCAACAGAAGACTCTCTCGTCTTTTGGATTCCCCGGTTTATTTTGAATGGTATTGACAAAACTGTTACTGATCAGCGCATTCTCCTTGTTAATCTTCGGAATCGTTTTAACCTTCCCAATCACCACTGTTCCTCTTTTGGGGATGCTTCACTTCTTACTGCATTAATCCTTGATCATTTTAAGAGGACAGGAGAAGAAGTGCCGTCGAGAAGCGATGGGTCTGTTCTAACTGAAGCGTTTATGAAAGGTATGCGAGTGATTCTGGGCTGGACGAGTGATGGTAAATTTTTTTGTGACCGTACGTCTGATATTCGGGGTCATACAAGCGTCTTTCCCTTGGGTGTGGAGAAAAAGATGCGGTCTTGACGCATGGTGTGTACCTCTATTATACTTATTTTATGATAACAACGATGCGGACAATTGAAATACCGGTACGCGAATATACTCTTCTTAAAAAGAAAGCGCATGCTTTTGAGACAATTCTTTATTTTGTTCGTATGCGACCGGAGTTTTTTGAAATTCCCCCAGTGCGTAGCAGAAAAAAGATTATGAGCGCATTTCGAGAAACAGGAAAATATAGCAGCGATTTTTTACGGAGTCTTCAAAAGGGGCTTCAGCGATCAACATTCTTTAGCGCATAGATGATCATTCTTCCGTTGCATCATGAGTTGGATACGTATGTGCGTTTGCATGGACTTGGAAAGAAATTTCAAAAACAAAAGAAATTTTTCGAGAGCAATCCATTGCATCCCAGTCTGCATACGGAGATATTAGAACCGCGACAATACCGATTCTACAGTTTTCGTCTCGATCGTCGTTATCGAGCGATTTTTATTTATCGCAGCGTGGATACGATCGAAGTCATTGATATCAATGATCACTATCGATAGCGTATGATGCTCCATTCTATCCGCAACATAAAAAATCTAAAAGGAAAGACGGTTTTGCTGCGCGTGGATTTTAATGTGCCGGTGATGAAGGGGCGCGTGGATGCGACCGAGGATTTTCGTTTGGTGCGCGTGGTGCCAACGATTCAGTTTTTATTGAAGGGTGGGGCGCGCGTCATTCTTTTATCGCATCGGGGGAGACCGGAAGGGAGGGTGCGGGAGGATTTGCGACTTACGCCGGTGGCGGAGCGGTTGCGGCAACTTTTGAATAAGGAATTAGGAATTAGGAATTATGGGAACCATGGAGGCCATGATTCGTTATTCATGATTCATAATTCAAAAACACGGGAAGAACTTCAATCTCTTTTTCCCGCATACACGATTGCACCAGGGGTTACCATGCTGGAAAATCTTCGTTTTGATCCGCGCGAAGAGGCGAATGATGCAGATTTTGCAAAAGCGCTGGCGTCGATGGGTGACATCTATGTGAACGACGCCTTCGCCGTGTCGCATCGGAAAAATGCGTCGGTGCACGCGATCACAAAGTATCTCCCGAGTTATGCGGGGTTGCTTATGGAAGAAGAGCTGCAGCATCTTTCTTCTATTTTTCGGAAGCCGAAGCGTCCACTGGTGGTCATTTTGGGCGGTGCGAAGATTTCGACGAAGATTGGGCTTGTCCAAAAATTTCTTCACCATGCTGATTTCGTGTTGTTGGGAGGCGGACTCGCGAATACTCTTTTTAAATTTCAAGGACATGCGGTGGGGAAGTCTCTTGTTGAGGATTCAATGATGGATACGCTGCGTACGTTGAAAAAAATATCGCATTTGGTGATCCCTACTGATGTTGCGGTTGCCGTTTCGTTGAAAGGGAAAAAACGGATTACGGCGGTTGATGGCATACGGAAGAATGAAGCAATTTTTGATATTGGACCAAAGACGGTTGATCTTTTTTCTTCTCTCATCGCGAAGGCGGGGATGATTGTCTGGAATGGTCCCTTGGGATATTTTGAGGAGAAGAAGTTTGCCAAAAGCACTTTTGATGTTTTAGGCGCAGTACTTAAAAACAAGAAAGCAAAAACCATCATCGGCGGCGGTGAAACCGTTACTGCATTTCGTCAATTTCAACATGATTCACGCCTGCCCCGTGCTAACGCGTCAGCTTTGGCGCGGGGTTCCACGATTCACGATTCACGTCTCTTCCTTTCCACAGGGGGCGGCGCTATGCTAGAATACATGGAGCAGGGGACACTTCCAAGTATAGAGCCTTTGCTACGATAATACGCAGATCAATAAACTTCGTTTTAAAATGAAAATAAAATAATAGAACATGTAAGACGCAACATGTAACAAATTTTTGTTTCATGTTTCATGCTACACGTTTCACGTACTATGCCAACACCAAAAACAAACGGCAAAAAGGAACACCCATCGCTTCTTCCGTCATGGACGGAGGCGCCGGTTGTAGAAATCGTTACCGTACTGCTTCTTTTGAGCGGTCTTTTTTATTTCGTGATCATCACACAGAACGCGATTCGTGAAGGAAAATTTATCGGGAAGAGTTCGGATGTGCGGAATACGATTACGATCGAAGGGCAGGGGAAGGTGCGTGGCATTCCGGACATTGCCACGGTGAATCTTGGCTTTACGGTTGAGAAGAAAGAAGTCCGTGAGGCGCAAAAAGAAAATTCGATAACGATGAACAAAATTATTGCTGCATTGAAGCAGCTGCGTATCAGTACCGACGACATGCAAACTACCGATTACTCGATCTATCCGCAATACGATTATTTGAAAGATGGCGGGCAGAAGTTTCGTGGATATACCGTGACGCAAAATGTGACCGTAAAGATTCGTGATCTTTCCACGGTAAGCGATGTGTTGGATCAAGCAGGCTTTTTGGGGTTGAATCAGGTTGGTGGGATTCAATTCACGATGGATGAGCCGGAGGCGTTGCGTCAGCAGGCGCGCGTGAAAGCATTACAGAACGCGCAAATAAAAGCAGCTGAACTCGCGCAGGTTGCGGGTGTGCGATTAGGGCGCGTCGTATCATTTAGTGAAAATGCGAGTGGCGGATATCCCGTGCCGATGTATGCGTCGATGAAGAGCGAGGGAGTGGGTGGAGCAGCTGCGGATATTCAAGCGGGTAGCCAAGATGTAGTTGTTAACGCAACAGTAACATACGAGATTGAATAACCATGAACGAAGAAAAAGAGAAAAAATCATTACGCATTGAGCTTATTGAGCGGCTTTCCACGCTTATGACTGCGGGGTTTGGGCTTGTAGCCGCGCTCGCTTGGAATGATGCGATTCAGTCGCTTTTTGCACTCATTTTTCCACAACGATCTGGAATTGCAGTAAAATTTTTGTACGCAGTGCTTATCACAGCGCTTATCGTTGTTTTCACAAAAAAATTAGGAGAAATTTTAAGTCGTCTTAAGAAAGAGTAGCTATGGCACAAAAATTATTCTCGATTCAATCCATTGTCGCGCGGGAAATTCTTGACTCGCGGGGAAATCCGACGGTAGAGGCTCGAGTTACGCTTGCAAACGGCGTTACTGCGGTCGCATCGGTGCCTTCTGGTGCGTCAACGGGAAGCCATGAGGCGCTGGAGCTTCGTGATGGGGGAAAGCGTTATGGCGGAAAGGGAGTATTGAAAGCTGTCGCAAACGTGAACGGTCCCATTGCGCGTGCTCTCAAAGGAAAAGATGTACGGCAACAACGCATGCTCGACGAAACGATGTTGGCGCTTGACGGCACGAAGAACAAGTCAAAGCTTGGTGCGAACGCTATTCTTGCTGTTTCACTTGCCTGCGCCCGTGTCGCCGCTCTTGCATCGAAACTTCCTCTGTATCGCTATCTCCGCAAAGCCTATAAACTACAAACTACAAACTACAAACTTCCTCTCGCCATGATGAACATCGTCAATGGTGGCGTGCATGCGGACAGTGGGCTTTCAATTCAGGAGTTCATGATTATCCCTCGTGCGAAAACATTTGCCGAACGCGTGCGGTGGGGAGCAGAAGTATTTCAGGCACTGAAAGGAATTTTAAAAGTAAAAGGATTCTCAACGCTTGTGGGCGATGAAGGTGGTTTTGCGCCGCATCTTGGTGCAAATGAAAAAGCGCCGCAGATTATTCTTGAAGCAATTAAAAAAGCTGGATATCAAGCAGGAAAAGAAGTTGCACTTGCATCGGACTTTGCTTCCTCGGAATTTTATAAGAACGGAAAGTATTATTTTGAAAAAGAAAAAGTTTTGAGCGCAAGTGAAATGATCGCAACTATCGAGCGTTGGATGAAGAAATACCCGTTTGTTTCGATTGAAGATCCGCTCGCAGAAGATGATTGGGACAATTGGGTGGTGATGACGAAAAAGCTCGGGAAGCGTATGCAATTTGTTGGCGATGATTTTTTTGTAACGAGTGTTGATCGGTTGCAGAAGGGGATTGATTGTGGTGCGGCAAATGCGATTTTGATTAAGGTGAATCAAATCGGATCACTGACGGAAACAATGGATTGTATTATACTCGCGAAGAAAAACGGGTATCGTACCGCAATCTCGCATCGTTCCGGAGAAACAGCTGATACGTTTATTGCCGATCTTGCGGTTGCGGTCAATTCGGAATATATTAAAACAGGGTCGCTCTCACGCAGTGAACGACTTGAAAAGTATAATCGCTTAATGGAAATAGAGCGTGAATTAGTTGGTAGTGCGTAGTGAGTAGTGGGTAGTTTTTCTACTCACTATAAACTACAAACTACTCACTCACTATGGACTGTATTTTTTGTAAAACTATAAGTGGCGAAATGCCCTCGACAAAAGTGTACGAAAGCGCGAACGTCGCCGGCATTCTTGATATTCATCCGACGAATAAGGGGCATACGCTTGTGATGCCAAAACAGCATTATGCATCACTTCTTGATGCGTCTGGCGATCTTTTGAAGGAGTTGTTTGAAGGCGCGCAGAAGGTCGGCGCCGCGATGATAAAGGGACTTGATGTCAAAGGATTTAATGTCATGGTGAGCAACGGATCGGTTGCGGGGCAGCTTATTCCGCATTTGCACGTGCATGTGATTCCGCGCACGCTTGAGGATAATCTTCAGCATTGGCCAAGTGGGCGGTATCGTGAGAATGAGGCGGAAGAGTACGCGGGGAAAATTAAAAACGCTCTCTGAAGTTATAACACTCGGTGTTGATTCAACACCGAGTGTTGATTCGTTTTGCTATGAAGATTCTCGTTACCGGTGGCGCGGGGTTTATTGGTTCAAATTTTATTCGGTACTGGCTCGCGAAGCACCCGGATGATGCAATCGTCAATTTGGATAAGTTGACGTACGCCGGTAACCTTGAAAATTTAAAAGATATTGTGGACAATAATCGGTACACGTTCGTGAAGGCCGATATTTGTGATGCGGATGCGGTGGATCGCGCAATGCAGGGCGTTGATACGGTGGTACACTTTGCGGCGGAGTCGCATGTGGATCGTTCCATTATGGACGCCGCGCCGTTTGTTATGACCAATGTCGTGGGAACGCAGGTGTTGTTGGATGCGGCAATGCGACACCATGTCACGCGTTTTCATCACGTTTCGACCGACGAAGTATTTGGTTCTTTGGAGCTCGATGCAGAGGAGAAGTTCAACGAGACAACGCGCTATAATCCGCGCTCACCCTACAGCGCCTCGAAGGCGGGGTCGGATCACTTGGTGCGTGCGGCGTTTTATACACACGGATTGCCGATTACGATCACCAATACCGAAAACAACTACGGCCCCTATCTATTTCCTGAGAAATTTCTTTCGCTCGCGATTACGAATTTGCTGGAAGGGAAGAAAATCCCCATGTATGGCGATGGAAAATATGTACGCGATTGGTTGTATGTAGAAGATCATTGCCGTGGGATTGATTTAGTTTTACAAAAAGGAAAACCGGGGGAGACATATTGCATCGGAGGGCTCACACAGGATTTGAATAATTTGGAAGTTGCGCAAAAACTTCTTGCGATTTTGGGGAAGGGTGAAGAAGCGATTGAGTTTGTGAAGGATCGGCCCGGACATGATCGGCGCTACGCGGTGGACTGGTCGAAGGCGCGGCGTGAACTTGGGTACGAGCCGCTCTACTATTTTGACACCTATCTTGCAAAGACCGTGCAGTGGTACAAGGATAACGAAGCGTGGTGGAAGCCGATAAAATCCGGAAAATATTTGGAGTACTACGAGAAACAATATAATCTTTCATAAATTTTTTATGGATAATCTTGAACACGCATTGGATCGTCAACTCGCGGTGAAGCACGCGTCGCGTGTCGGTATTACGGTGCTTATCGTGTCTCTCGTCACATCTCCCTTCTTTTTTCTTGCAGCATTACTCAACGTTAATGAGGGGAAGGGTATACTTTTCGTTTTCTTTTTACTCCTTTCTCCTCTCTATAATGGACTGACGCTCATTGCTACAATTCTAAGTATTCGGAAACTGCGTCGTCAAAATAAAATAGGAGATAGACAAGTGTTTTCTCGAATGACGGCATATTGCATTCTCCCATGGCTTATTGGGGCAAATGCAATATACTTACTTGCCTATCCTCTTGCTATCATATACCTTCCACTCCCCTCGTTTTTCATCGTTTATTTTGTAACAAGAATCATGACCCGATCTACTTCTTTTCCGCCATCGACGCAGAACAACTCTACAGGAAATCAGTGAAGCGTTAGTGTTGTACCCTAAGATGTATTGCTTATCTTTTAGTGGAGAGACAGCGCCATGACGCAACGCGTACTTATTCTTGGTGCGAAGGGAATGCTCGGGCAAGCACTTGTCCGAGCGTTTCATGATGCAGAAGTTTTTGCATGGGATCGGGAGGAGTGTGATATTACGGACGCGGCTTTCGTTGCAAAAAAGATAGGGGAGTTGAGACCAGAGCTTGTTGTTAACGCCGCCGCGTATAACGATGTGGATGGTGCAGAGAAAGATTCGACGCTCGCGAATGTGATTAACGGCGATGCAGTTGGGTATCTTGCGAATGCGGCTGAAAAAGTTGGTGCGACATTCGTGCACTATTCGACGGATTATGTGTTTGATGGTGCAAAAAAAGAAGGCTATCAAGAGAGCGATATACCTAGTCCCATTTCGGAATACGGTAAATCAAAATTCCTCGGGGAACAAAATTTTTTTCTGTCATTGCGAGCCACCGCATCGTGCGGGGCCCCGCCAAAGGCGGTGGGAGTGGAGCGACGTGGCAATCTCACGGCGTATTGTATACGAACGTCGAGGCTTTTCGGCAGACAGGGAAGTGGAAAACAGAGTTTTGTTGATTTGATGCTTGAGCGTGCAAGAAAGATTGAAGTCCGACTTTCGCAAAGTATTGAGATTGTCGATGAAGAATTGTCGAGCCCGACGTACGTAGAAGATCTTGCACAACACACACGGGAAATTATTGAACAAAAAAAACCAAGCGGCATCTATCATGTGACCAATAGCGGCACTGTCACATGGTACGGCTTTGCACAAGAAATTTTCAAGCAAGCGCACGAGCTCGGAATACGTACAAGGATGCCCCTTGTAACGCCGGTGCCAAGTACACGTTTTCCTCGCCCTGCAAAACGCCCGGCATATTCGCAACTGTTAAATACCAAACTTCCACCTCTTCGCCCATGGCAAGAGGCGCTTCAGGACTATTTGCAAAGTTTACGAGGTCGGACCTCGTAAGATTGATAAAAAAAACCCCGAGGAACCTGTTAGGGCTCTCGGGGGAGTGGGGTGACGTGCTATGCTCACTGCCTCTGTTGCATGAGCCAGCGATAGGCCTGTATTTTCTCCTCCACAGGCATGTTTGTTGTCTCCGCGTATGCGAAGAGGATAGCCAGTTGGAAATCCCCAAAGACCGATCTGGCGATGATGGGGCCAGACTCTTTGATACCGAGCATCGCATCGAGTGCGACGAGGTCTTCTGGCCGGATGAACTCGAGGAGCTCGCCGACGTGTTCTTCTATCCCGATTTTACGACCGAGAATTTTTTCGACGAGCTCCAAGAACGCGCCGTTCGTTGCTCTGTCGAGCACGGGCACCCCGACACTGTCATGCGCATACACTTCTTCAGCGATGAGCGTGTCATACGTCGTTGCCGACGGAGAGTTATCCTGATGTGTAAACGCATGCCAGAGCTCGTGGTACAGCAGTTCGGCGAGGAGTCCGCTCGGGAGTTCAATCCCGTAGAGCATGATCGCCCGCCACTCCGGACGGTACCACGCGAAATTCGGGGCGACCGATGGATGATGCTGTTCGTTTTCGGGAACGAAGCAGAGCTCGAGTCCCGTTAATGCGCCCGCAACATCATCGCCATGGAAGAGCTGCAAAGAAGCTCCTCGCGTGAACATCGATGGCTGTAGTTTTGAGAACCGATCCGCGATGTGTTGTGTCGCCGAATTCGTGTCTCGGTACTGCACGAGGATGCGAGCGATGTTCTCGCGTACCACGTTGAGCTTTGTGGCCATTGCGGGAAGCTGGTCTTCCGCAATTTCGCTCGACGTGAGCCACCAGTGATCTACCTGGTGTCGCTCAAAGTAGGCGTCCTGCATGTGCAGGTACCCTGCCGAGAACGTGTAGGGACGAGACGTGTCGAGCGCATCGTTCTTTCCCATGGAGTGAAGAACGAAGGGGAATGTGCACAGCACGGCGAGCGCGATCGCCACAAGCAGAAGGAAGGGCCACCTCCGCAGCGATGAAGGCTCGTGCCCCTTGCACGCCTTCAACTTTTTCCCGCAGGTGGTACAGTGATCGTTTCGTTCGCTTCCATTCATGCTGGTGTCCTCCAATGGGTATTTGCACGTTGTCAAAGAGTGTAGGCTATTTGTACACGATCTTCTGCTTTCTGTCAATCATCTATTGACAAGAGTGAATTGAGGTGGTAAGTACTCTCACAAGAGAGGACACCTAGAACCCGGGAGGACTCATGAGCAAACCGTTGTCGTATCTGGACGAAGCATTCATCAATCTCGTTCGCGTTGCTTTGGTAACGAGGCGAAGCAGGAGGGTCGCATAGTGGCGCTCGACTTTCACGAATGTGCGCCGGGCGTGGTTGCGATGCCCACGAGCTTCTTCTTCGACCCGAAGCGCTGGGGGTTGCGCAAGGCGCAGAAGTTCGATGCCTCGGCGCCGATCGTGAAGATGCGTTGCGAAGGATTCAGCGACGTGAACAAAGTCGTTGCCTGCGCACACGAGGATCTCATCGCCTTGAAGGGCGATGAATGGCGGGATGTCATTTTCGAGAAAGCGCCAAAGCGCAAGAAGAAACAGAGGAAGAAGTAACTGCGTGTTACTTTTATTCCCGGTCGAGTTCGTCGCATATTGATAGCGATGACTCGACCTTTTTTATGTAAAAGAAAAACCGCACACGTGCTGTACTCGATCGATGTCGAGAAGCACGTGTGCGGGTGTTGGCGTCCAGTGTTACTGGACGAAGACCTTCGTCGCCGCTGGAGCAGCGAGGCGACGACAAGCTTCCGTCCACGATTCGATCACCGCTGCGCTTTTGGCGCGAGCGAGATCCTTTTCGTCGTTTCCACTCCACATGGTGTCTCGAGCCCCTTCAGAGGGAACATTCTCGAGCATCTTGGCTGTGGTCGCGACGTTGGAGAACGCGTCAACTTGGTGAAAGTTATTCACGGACGCACGTTCCTTCGTCCATGTTTCAACTAACTGTACCGGCTCGGTGACCCCGGCTTTTTTCATGAGAATGTGAAGCTTCGTCAGCTCCACGTTGTCGGTGACAAGATGGTCGTCGACGGTAACGCGACCGATTTCCGTTCCGGTCGTGTCAACCGCAACTTCCCTCGCCAGAGCCGCGAGCGCCATCCGCCACGAAGTGGAGATTGCGATTTTCGCCGCTCTAGCTCGTAGAGCAGCGTCGTTCCCGGTCCAGACTGTTCCGCGTATGTCGCTTTGGTCCGAGAAAATGCGCGTAACAAAGCGCTGCGCAGTGACGATGGTCGTGTAGCCATCGACCTGGTGCCGGTTATTGTTCGACGGACGGTCACTGACCGTTGTCTCGATCACGAGGATCGGCTCGGCGATCCCGGACTGTTGGATCATGAGCCGCAACTTCAAGAGTTGCGTTTCGTCTGTGACGGGTTCGCCGTCCACGGTGATGATCGTGGTGACCACCTCCGCCGTCTGTGCCGGTGCGGGCTGTTGCGTCTCCGGCTCCGCGAAAGCGAAGCAGGGGACGATAGCGAGAACCAGAACCAACGCGTACTTCATGCAGCTCTTCATGGTAACCTCCAGTGGTTTTGAATAGTCCAACGCCCAATGCGCCGGACAAAGAATAGGTTGTTGCCTTCCGTAGCAACGGTCTTAAGATCTGCCGACAAAAGCAGGTCACAAGGTCATTGCCACGGAAAATGTTTAGTTTTCAAAGAACGGGTGAGTATACATGAAATTGGACAGTTTGTCAATGCTATCTTATCATACAGAATATAGTACTATTTATGTCATCCTGAGCGAGTGAAGCGAGCCGAAGGATCCCCTGAATTATGCCTTATAAGATCCCTCGACAGGGCTCGGGATGACGAAGACAACACTATGAAAGGAGTTATTCTCGCAGGCGGACACGGAACACGGCTTTTGCCGCTCACCAAAGTCACCAACAAACATCTGCTTCCGGTCTACAACAAGCCCATGATTTATTATCCCTTGGCGACGCTCATTAAGGGTGGTATTTCGAATATCATGATTGTTTCCGGCAAGGGGCACGCGGGACATTTTCTTGAATTGCTCGGGTCCGGGAAGGAATTTGGCGTTACGCTTTCTTATGAAGTGCAAGATGAAGCGGGTGGGATTGCGCAGGCACTTAGCCTTGCCGAAGATTTTGCCGATGGCGATAAGATAGCGGTTATTCTTGGTGATAATCTTTTTGAGGATGATGATGCCGTTGGTAAAGCGATTCATGAATACAAACATCAGATCTGCACGTTGCCAAACGGGAAAACGGTTGGCGGAGCAAAAGTTTTTTTGAAAGATGTTCCGGACGCGGAACGTTTTGGCGTTGCGACAATTGCAGGGCGGAAGATTACGAACATTGAAGAAAAGCCAAAAAATCCGGAATCAAAATATGCAGTGACGGGGCTGTATTTGTATGATAGCCAAGTGTTCGACGCCATAAAAATATTAAAGCCCTCCGGCAGAGGAGAGCTTGAAATTACCGACGTGAACAATTTTTATGTGCAACAAGGAACGATGACGTATTCGGTTTTGGATGGCGCGTGGACGGATGCAGGGACGTTCCCATCGCTCTTGCGCGCAACAATGATTGCTGCAAAAAAGGAAGGGGCGATTTAGCGGTCGGTGATCGTATAGGGAGAAATTCCATCGCGTCCTTGCGCGAAAAGTGTGTTACCAATCGTGCTTACCATAATTCCTTGCAGTTCCGGAATCGTGATGAGCGGTACGCGATTGCGCGCGTCTCGGTCGTCGATTTCCGTGACGGTCACCGTATCGCCGGCAGCATAGAATACATATTCATTTTCCGGATCCCACGCCATGGCGTGGATTTTTTTTGTTTCTTCGACAATGACCTCCCGTGTTGATTGCTCAAGATCAAGGAGTGCAAGTGTTTTTCCTGTATTCCAAAGCAAACGATTTTTTTGCGGTGACCACAGCGCATCGACAACGCCGTCAATCGTCTCTTGAATGGGGTAGAGTGTTGCCGTGCCTTTATCAATAAGAAGAATGCGTTTATGTTCTTGATCAAATAGCGTGATCATCGTGTCGGGACCATTGGAAAGGAAAGTCACTTTATTCGTGGGCGCATCGGGAAGCGCAAGACGACGTTCGAGTGCTTGCTTTGACGCAGCGAATGACGTAATGGAAAGAACGCCCTGCTCAACGCGGTAGAACAAGTCATCTTCAACGAAATAGGGGGTGATGTTTGGAAGAACGCCAACGGATGCTGTTTGCGTTGCCCCGCGGAAAAGATCAATCTCAAGAAGTTGATACCCCGGTTTCAATGGAGCCGCTCGCGTATAGCCATACAGTCGATCATCGTCATCCGTATTCCATGTCACGCGGAGCAGACGTTCCGTGCTGAATTTCGTGAGTGCTATTGGCGATCCATGTTCTGTTTCGATGGTCGCAATAAATTGTTCGCTATTTGCCGATTCAATGAAAAGGCGACGCCCGTTGGGGGACCAGAGAATATTCGTTATTGTCGCTGACTTCTTTTGAGGAGGGGTGATGGTGTCGACGATTTTCTTTGTCCGCGTGTCAAACAGGGCAACAGTTGCCGGATTCTTTTTCGTGATAAGCGTAATGTATTTTTTATTTGGTGACTGTACGGAGAGGGATGGCGCATCAAGGGAAACACGTTCAGGCGCACTATCTTTTTTCCACAAGATCATGTGCTCGGCAAAGGTTGTTTTTGACGGTTCAACCCAGAGTCGTTTTTGCCATGGATAATAACCTTCTTTTTCGATTGTAATTGTGTAACGTCCGGGAATAAGCCCGGAAAATCGTGCGGGAGCTTTTTTTGCACCAACGACATTGTTCAATTGCAAGAGCGCAGTCGTCGGTCTGTAGTTTGTGAGAAGAACACCGGTTTCTTGGATTTTGCCGCGTTCCCAATTGTATCGATAGCCGGCGGTATACAAAATAAGCAGCGGAGCGGTGAGCGCAAAGACGCCGAGAAAAGTGAAAAAGATGTAACGACGATAGGTGCGCGGCATAGTCAACTTGATTTTATTGTTTTAAAACAGTACACTGTTACTATGTCATTATTTCGTATCAACGGCGGAAAACAATTGCATGGCACGGTTGCGATTTCGGGAAGCAAAAATGCTGTTTTGCCTATTCTTGCGGCGACGCTCCTTACGGACGAGCCGTGTATATTGCGCAATGTACCGCGCATTAAAGATGTGGAACGGCTGTTGGAGCTTCTGGCGAGTCTCGGCGTTACGCACGAATGGACGAGCGAACATGATCTTCGTGTCGTCGCGCGTGATGCGCATTTGCAGACGCTCGATCGTAAAACATTCGCAAGTCTTCGCGGATCTCTATTGCTTTGGGGGTCGCTTGTAACGCGTTTTCGTGACGTAACGATACCCGAAGCAGGAGGGGATATTATCGGCAATCGTCCGATCGACGCGCATCTTTCTGCGTTGCAACAACTCGGCGCGACGATTGAGCGACAGGACGGTTTGTATCATTTCTCCGCGCCAAACGGGTTTGTTGGTGCTCTCGTTATTCTACCAGAATTTTCAGTTACTGCAACAGAGATCGCGCTTATGGCGGCGGTTCGGGCAAAGGGGCAGACGGTGATTAAGATTGCCGCAGCGGAACCGCATGTGCAGGATCTTGCGCTTTTTTTGCAAGAAATGGGAGCGAAAATTGCGGGCGCCGGAACGCATACGCTTACTATCCAAGGCGTATCGCAGCTGCATGGCGCTGATCATACGGTTATTCCGGATCAGATCGAGGTGGGGACGTTCGCAGTTGCAGCGGCAGTAACGGGTGGCGACGTTCTCATTACGAATATTGTTGCTGATCACGTAGATCTCGTGCGGTCGAAGTTACATCAGATCGGCGTTAAAACCGAGCTTACAGACCACTCGTTGCATGTAACCGCATCGTTCCCGTTGCGCTCATTTCGTTTACAGACTTTTCCGTATCCCGGGTTTCCGACGGATCTTCAAGCGCCGTTTGGAGTACTCGCAACGCAGTGTTCGGGGACGAGCCTTATTCACGATCCCATGTATGAAGGGCGGCTTGGATATGTGAGTGAACTCATCAAGATGGGAGCGAACGCGATTATTTGCGACCCGCATCGCGTGCTTGTTACCGGCCCCACACCACTCCATGGACAAGAAGTGAAGTCGCTTGATATTCGTGCGGGCGCAACACTGCTTATTGCGGGACTTATCGCAGACGGCGAGACGATTATTCATGACGCAGAAGTTCTTGATCGAGGATATGAAAAATTTGAAGAGCGATTGCGGAATATAGGAGCAGAGATTACACGTGAGTAAATTTCTAAGTACTCTAATTGACCTAATTTCTAAAAAATTCTCAATACCCTAAGCACCAAGTTTTAGACATTGGGATTTGGAACTTGATTAGGTTAATTAGTAATTAGAGCAATTAGGTAATTAAATTTTATGCGTCCACATTTAAAAAAATATCTCCTCGGCTATCTTGCTGTCATTCTCATCCTCGGCAGTTTTATTATTGGTTATGGCACGGGGATCGAAGAGGGAAAGAAAAATCTCTCGGTGACCGTTGTCGCGCCTGGCGAAAATGAGGGGACAATAAAAAATAAAGATGAAAAGCCGCCCGCGTATCTTTCGAAGGATGTGGATTTCCGCCTTTTTTGGGATGTATGGAAGCTCGTCAAGGATCGGTACGTTGATACCAATGTTCCTGATACGCAAATTTTTTATGGCGCTCTTTCCGGATTACTCACTTCACTAAAAGATCCGTATTCGACGTTCCTTGATCCGGAAATCAATCAGAAATTTTCCGAAGAGCTCTCCGGTTCATTTGAAGGTGTTGGTATGGAAATTGGATCGAAACATGGGCAGTTGGTTGTTGTCGCGCCGTTACCGGGAACGCCCGCCTCTCGCGCGGGGCTTCGCGCAGGCGATAAAATTCTTGCTATCGATAAGTTTGATACGATGGGCATCGCGGTTGATTATGCAGTGAGCAAGATTCGTGGGAAGGGCGGAACCGCGGTGGTACTCTCCGTGCACCGTAATGAGTGGCCAAAGCCAAAAGATATATCGTTGGTGCGAGAACGCATTTCGATTCCTTCAGCGCGCTTGGAGATGAAAGGCGATATTGCGTATGTGAAATTGACACACTTTAATGCGGATACGACAGAGAAATTCCGCAAAGTTGTGAATGACCTTCTTTTGAAAAATCCGAAAAGCATCGTGTTTGATATGCGCAATAACGCGGGCGGATTTTTGGATACCGCAGTTGATGTGGCGGGCGAGTGGGTGGAAGATGGCGTGCTCGTAACAGAAAAGTTGCGGCAGGGAGAGGGCGAACGCACACATGAAGCGCGCGGTCGTGCGCGTCTCAAAGACATGAAGACCGTTGTATTGGTGAATGAAGGGAGCGCTTCCGCAGCGGAAATTGTTGCCGGCGCATTGAAAGATTATAATCTCGCGACGCTTATTGGCAAAAAGACGTTCGGAAAAGGATCAGTGCAGGAGCTTGAGAATTTACCCGACGGCTCTGCAGTAAAAATTACTGTCGCAAAATGGTACACGCCGAAAGGAACGTCGATTGATCAAAATGGCATTACACCGGATATTGAAATTGATTTGAAAGACGAAGATTACGAGAATGATCGTGACCCACAGCTCGATGCAGCGATAAAATTCTTACATGGAGAAAAAGTAGAGTCGCAGAAGGAGGTAAAATAATTTTTAATTATCAAGTTACAATTTTCATTGAATTTACAATGTTTTATTTTTCAAACATTTTTTTGATTCATTATGTCATTAAAAATTGATTGAAAATTGAAAATTAGAAATTGAAAATTAGCGCATATGCGTTTCACCATTCCAAAACCTCTCGAAGGTATTCGCACGCGCATCATGCGCGCGAGCTACCACGAACATCGTGATCCGTATACCGGCAAGATGAGTTTTTCCCATCGCCTTGCCTCCTACCACTATCCGCGCTTTCATGTGTACGTGACAGAAGGTGCAACGGAAGTGCTTTTGGATATTCATCTCGACCAAAAGCAAGCCTCGTACGCCGGTTCGCATATGCATAGCGGCGAATACGACGGCGAGACGGTGGAACGCGAGGTGGAACGACTAAAAACGTTATTGACACAAGCCTATGAAGCCAATTGAAATTCTTCGGACGCTCACAACAAAAGAAAATCTTCTCGCGCATGCGGCGTTACACGGCGACATGGCGAAGGTTGTCGTTGATATTGCCCGCGATATTCTTGCCATTGGCGGAGAGATGCACGCTGATGAAGAACAGCTATTGCTTCAGGATGGGTCGGTGCAAGGAAATCTTTGGGGCGCAAACGTGTATCCGGATCGATCTTCCGACGATCGTATTGAGTTTACATCACTCATCAACATTCGTCCGCGATCGGGAAACCGTTCGATGGAAATTAGTGACATAGCTATTCAGCAGAAAGTGCAAGAAGTTATCGATCGCCTTATTCCATAACAACATCATGAACCTTGAACGCTGGCATACACTCACGCTCGCACAGCAATTTGGGAATATCGGAAGCGAGATCAGTCGCATTCATTCGTGGAAAGCGCGAAAGGATGCGGATGCAGCCGAACAAGCCTTTTTTCGTGCGCTTGATTGCATTGATGCAACGCTTGCCGATACGCGATGGAGAGGCAGACAGAAAGAAATCGTGCGACTTCGCGAAGTGCTTGCCGACTCCGTACAGGGTGGAGAAGTTTATGCGGTGCCGCTCGAGCATCTTTTGCAGTACTGCACGCACTTTGCTTTAATCGCACGAGGATAAGAATATTAGACTTACGGGTTCGCCCCGTTGTCATTCCCGCCTTGAGCGGGAATCCAGATAAAAATATAAAAAATAAGGTCATTTTCGTTAATCTTTCTTTCTGGATCCCCGATCCCTGTCGGGGATGACAGCAAGCCCGTAAGTCCTAACTATATGGAAAAAGCAAATTGGCAACCAACAAAAGCGGAGTATTGGAAAAATTTACCGGCACCTGCGCGCCCATGGCCGAGCGAAGTTGCGTGGTTTGAGCAATATGCTCTCGACAAAAAAGCGCAGGGCAAGTTGGACGTGCTTATTTTGGGATCCACCGTAGAGTTTCGTTCGATGTTGCATAAAAATGGCATGCGCGTGCACGTTGTGGATTTTTCAAAGAAATTCTACGATATTTTGTCCGAGCAACCGATGGCATACAAAGGCGAAGAAATATTCTATGAGCAAGATTGGAGAACTATGGATTTGGGAAAGCAATTTGATTTAATTTTTGGCGATTGGGTGCCGGGCGTGTTGCATACAGACGATTATGATGCATTTTTCAAATGTATTCTCGCGCATCTGCAGCCTGACGGTTTATTCATTGGTCGGGAATGTCTGCGCCCGACGCGAGAAATCGTGAATTTGGAGAAGGTGATTCAAGAACACTATGCCAAGTATGCCGCGAAGTATTCATTTTATGAATCATCTATGCAGTATGTGTATGCGTATCGTACGGATCCGGTAACAGCAATGTCAAGTATTGCGGCAGCGAAAGCGGCGTGGGAAGACGTGCATGAAAAGGGATTGCTGCAAAAAGACGATTACGATGTTTTCGTGAAAGCATTATCCGTTGAAAAGAATGAATTCTCCGTTATGGTGCAGGAAGATTTTGATCGCGCAGTTGCAAAATACTTCACCATTGCCGCAAAGCACTACGGTAAAGAACCGTCCGCGCCGTGGTATCCGATATACGTCCTCAAGAAAAAATAAACGCGTCCGTATGTATGCGCAAAACCGATCTTGAAAAAAAGAAAAAAATTGCCTGGCACGATGTTATTTCTCGCCGCACAAAACGAAATTGTTCTCCGTCCATGCCATCTCACGATGACATAACGATCTATACGGAATATCTTCTCAAAGCAATTGCCGGCGTATCCAATCCGCGAGCGCTTGTCTTGGGGGCAACACCGGAGCTGCGCGATAGTGCTCTGCACCATGGCTGTTCCACATGGTCCATTGATAGAAACGAGCATGCGCTTACGGCAATGACTGGTGTCATGAAAGAAAAAGAGAGCGTGCGGGAACAACGTATTGTATCGGACTGGCTTGCGTATGATTATGCCGGATTGCAATTCGACGTCATACTTGCTGATGCGTCGTTGAACAATGTTGCAAAGGAGGATACGCCGAACCTTCTGGAAAAGATGACAAAACATCTTGCACCTTCGGGATTTTTTGTCACGCGACATCTTGTGCATCTGCCGTTACGTCCCGTACGTACTGCCGAGGAAATTATTGCAGAGCATCGTACGGGCGCCATGAATCAATACGACATGTATTACGAGTTGCGTTTTTATAGTGACCTCGCAACAAACGCGTATGATGCGACAACAAATTTATCATATTGGGGAAAATTTTTTGACGCGTTGGACGCCGCTTATGCGCAAGGAAAGCTCAAGCGGGAAGAATATGATTCGATCGCTTGGCAACGGAGCGACGTAATCCATACGATGTTTGCCAAAGAAGAGTGGGAAAAACTGCTGTTGCAAAATTTTTCTATTGCAGATATTCGTTATCAATCGGCACAGCAATTTTCAGCGTATTTTCCTTTCTATATCCTCCAAAAGAAGAAATAGACTCCAAACCCTCGCAAAAACCCACAAAAAAACCTCTTGTATTGACAAGGGTTATTTTTTTTGGTATGCTCAAGTGTCGTTTTCTTTGCGAAAGGAAAACGTGTTCTTACACAAAAAAACCAAGGGATAATATCCCAGAAAAGGAGTAGGACCATGTCTGGATTTAAGACGGTGAAGCGCGAAAGCGTCGGAGCGTGGATTCGCAAGAACTACGCGTCGTACGACGGGAATGTGACGCCTCTAGTGCGTGACGCCGAACACACGATGGTGGAGGAGTTTTTGGATCTTGGTGTTACGGTGCCGCCGCGCGGTTACAAGCGATACGGCTATGCGCTATCGAATCTCGTCGCGCATCTTTTTGCGGACAGGGTCGGTGCGCTCGGACTGGGGTTCGAGGCGCGGCTCACGAACTGCGGGATGGCAGCGATTGCCACTGCACTCGAGGTGATTCCGGAGGTGTATGATACAACCGGAGCAGGCATATGCATCGCTGGCAAGGTTATGTACCCCGAAACGCCAAAGTTGATTGCGGTGTACGTGGATGAAGAAGCATCACTCGAAGACAGCGGAGATCTCAAAGGACTCCTGTGGTTCTGTGAAGAGTTCCAGGGTCCTTACATCATGTTTTTCGAAACGTTGGGGAACGGGCCTTCAATGCCGCTCCTCGACGTCCGCGGACTCTTCGACGCCATGTGGGACAGGGAAGTTGTCATCGTTTTGGACAACACTTTGCTCACGTGTGCGCTTTTGAATCCGTTCGAGATTTACGCACGGATCAAGGGTGAGCGGGGGAATCCGGTGATGAAGTTCGTGTACGTCGAATCGCTTTCGAAGTATTACCGCGTCGACGAGAACGACCCTGTCACTGCCGGCATCATCGTCGCGTCTCCGAAGGTCATTGCGGAGTGCGACGAGATTATTGCACGGATGGGAACATATTTGCAATTCCCGTGTCTGCGAGAACTTCCCTTCGACCTGTACGGTGCCTGCAAAGCGACGATGTCCGATCTGTCGTTGAGGACCGGGCAAGTCGTAGCTTCTCTTCGGAGCCATCCGAAAGTGAAGAGCGTTGCTTACCCGGATTCTCTTTCGGGAGGCGTCTTCTTCTTCACGGTCGATGGCGATTCCAGCGAAGTGAAGGTGCAGATGGAAAGGGAGTTCGGTCCTTCCCGTGGTTCATTCGGTCACGCGGAATCCACGTGGTTACCGTTTGGCGATGCCACCGGCGGGGATCCGCACGTGTTTCGTTTCGCTGTCGGCGTCAACGACTCCGGAGACGAAGTCATCGCGAAGTTAAAGCGCGCGCTCGACTACTGCTAGAAGAGCGCATTACGCCAAGTTTATCAGTGCCCGTTTCTACATGAAACGGGTTTTTTCTTTGTTTATTTTTATTAGTCTTGCCGCACTCCACCGCATCTATCTCAATATCGCCTTCCGCGGGCATGCCCCGCCGAGATACGTTCCCGCATCGGGAAAGACGGCCGGTCTCGGAGGGGGAGCCCTCCGCGTTCTCGATGCGGCATCAGAGCCGCAGTTTCCCTCCTCCTTCGCCCTGGCCGCTCTTTCATCGATGCGTCCACTATCATCTCGGGAGGCATACCCGCAAGGGAGGCAATACCTGTTTACTCGTCCAAGGGGAGTGACAGCGGGATTGTCACCGAGCGACATATGAAGCCAGTGCGAGCTGGGTTCCGCCGGAAGGCGGATCGCAGCTGGCGGAATAAGAACGAGCAAGCCGCAGGAAGCGCAGCGAGTGTTCGCTCGGGACAACCCGCTGGCGCCACCCCGTCGTGGGGACGAGGCGGAAAGTGGAAAAATTTTGAGTTGCGCGGCAAGGGAGATTGGGTATATTATTCAATATATGCCCAGCAACAAAACATCACGTACAAACATCCTTTGGCAGGAGTCGGTTGGTGATCAGTGGCAACTGTATGCGCCGCCGACCCGCCCGTCGAAAAGCGAGTGTGCAATCTGGCGAGAGCATCTTGCAAAAAAGAAGCATGCGCGTACACTTGTGCTTGGTGCTACACCGGAACTGCGCGATATAAGTCATTCGTTAAAACACGACGTGACGTTAATTGACGTGAGCCTTTCCATGATGCAATCGATGCAGCGGTTCATGCGTGTGCGCGAGCCGCAAGAAACGTGGGTTCGCGCGAATTGGATCACAAATCCGCTTCAGTCCGCGCATTTTGATTTTGTGATCGGGGATCTTGTGATGGGTAATGTTCCTTTTGCATTGCAGCCGAAGTTTCTAGAGACGGTTGCGCGCGTATTAAAGCCGCGCGGATATTTTATCCATCGGACATTCGGCGGTTTCCCGTATAGCGTGCAAGACACGTACAAACGATTTTCCCGTTATGCGCATACGCCGCTTTCGCCTTTGCACGATAATGAAATTTGTCTTGACCTCCTCAACACTTCGTGGAATCCAAAAACGTTTGCATGCGAAACAACGGTTGTGCGTCAAAAGATACGGCGATTTCTCGCAACGTGCGCGCTAGGGGAACGGAAGGGGATGCGGTTTATGCGCGATCGTTTTAATCTGTTGTTTTGCGGCGAAAAAATGTGGTGGACTTCTCCGCGGGAAATAAGCGAGCGCATGATGCGAAAGCATTTTCGTATTATTGCACGCGTCAGTGGCAACGACCACGCACTCACCGAAAGCATGCCGATATATATTCTTCAAAAAATATGAAAAACGATCAATAGATGAAGACAAAAAAATTACGCATCACAACAAAAGTCTACGAGGGAAGCGCTCGGGCGACACTGCGCGCAAAGCGAGCGGCGTCATCTGCTCCATCGCTTCGTGAGCAACGTACGTATGCTCGCGTTTTACATCGGGCACTCCGAGGGAAAAAGAATCCGCGTGTGCTCGTTCTCGGTGCAACGCCAGAATTGCGCGACATCGTGCTTGCGAGCGGCGCAACGTGTCTTGCGGTTGATTGGAGTGTGAAAACGCTTATCGCCATGCATGAAGTGATGCACCATGCGAACAACGAGGGCAATAGCATGATGCGATGTGACTGGAAAACGATGGATCGTTTTCTCTCACAAAAAAGTTTCGACGCCATCATGGGTGACGTGTCGTTGTCGAATATAAATTTTTTCGCACAACAGAAGGTTTTGAGTAATTGCGCGAAACTTTTAAAGCGCGGCGGCATGGCGATCCTTCGGCACAGCGTTTATCTTCCGGAAGAAAAAATCACGCATGCCGATTGGCAGCGCGCCTATGATGCGAGGCGACTTTGTTGGATTTCGGTGTGGCCGTTTGGGCACTATGTTGGTTCTGCCTATGATCCTAAAGGAGGAAAATTTATCATCGACAAACTTTTTCGCGAATTTTTTGCAGCGCTTGCATCCGGAAAAATTCACATGAAGCAAGGAGACATCGAGAAGCTGTGGAACGTGTATCGTTACGGGAAAGATATCATTCATTGGGTCGAGACAAAGGATCAATTTGAACGGCGTGCAGCGAAATTATTCCGCATCATCGATGTTATTCCGAACGATGAATTTTTACCGGAATATGCGCTGCCGATCTACGTATTGCGAAAGCCATGAAAAAATATCCCATTTTGGCGACGAATTACGATGTAAGCATCTGGCCCTTGTGTATGCTGGGGGAGATGTTGGTGTATTATTTTCATCGGGTGTATGGCGTTCGTTATCCGGAGGAGCAGATCGGCGAATGGAAGAATCGTGTGAATCGATGGGCAGCGGATAAAAATAAACATAATCGCGTTGCGTCGGTTGTGTTTGCGCGTGCAATGAATGACGCGCGATGGGCATGGCGCATGACGAAAAATGTTTCGCTCGCTTCCCATCGTTTACTGCAGTTCAGCAGTTCTGTTTTTCATGCAAATCTTTCACGCAAAACGGATACGCAATTGTGGAATCTGTATGCGCGTTATCAAAAAGAATTTATCCGCATGTATGCGTACGCGTGGTTCCCGAATGCGCTCGAGGGAATTGATACGTTATTCACAAAAACACTTACGGCGTATGTTGCGAAAAAAGTTGCACGAGAAGAAGTGGGAAAGTATGTGAGCGTGCTCACGACGCCGCTTCGCGATTCGACGCGGCAGAAAGAAGAAAAAGCGTTTTTGAAAATTATACAGACAATACAAAAAGCGAAAAGTGCCTCCACTCTCGATGATGTATCGTCTGCAGCTCATGCATCGCTTAAGCGGCATTGCACACAGTATTGCTGGCTTCCATTTGACTACGATGGACCTGCGTGGGATCTCGTATATTTCCTCGATCGCGCGCGCGGGCTTCTTCGCACGCGACGCAACCAGGGGAAAATGCTTTTAACTCTTGATCGTGAGCGAGCGGCTATAAAAAAACAGCAGTGGGAATACGAGCAGAAACTCGATCTTCGTCATGATAAGAAATTTTCATATCTTTTTGCGCTCGCACGGGAAATTATGTATCTCAAAGATTATC
Organism: bacterium; assembly: GCA_030648795.1. GTDB lineage: Bacteria > Patescibacteriota > Patescibacteriia > JACQSD01 > JACQSD01 > JAUSHC01. Next base: position 26,840 of record JAUSHC010000025.1, read on the forward strand.
GGAAGGATGCGTTGTTTCAGTCGTATTATCACATGGATACGTTGGTTCGAGAAATCGGTCGGCGGCTTGCGCTCTCATCCATACAAGTAAAACATATTCTGCCGCAAGAAATGCGTGATGTGTTGGTGCGACGGCGGTATGATCCGAATATATTGAACGAGCGAATACAACACTCGGTACTTCTTTACCGCAAGAACGGTATACGGATTTTTACCGGGAAGGATGCGAAGTACATTATGCAGACGAGAACCGAACAGAAGCGTGCGTCTCGCGTGACGTCACTTGCAGGGGATTGCGCGTACGCAGGTCGCGTGCAAGGAGTCGTGCGCATTGTGTGCTCTACACACGATATACAGAAGATGCGGAAAGGCGATATACTTGTTTCTTCCGCGACAAACCCAAACCTCATGCCGGCATTGCAGCGTGCGGGAGCGATTGTTACCGACAAAGGAGGATTGACCTGCCATGCGGCAATCATCGCTCGCGAACTCAAAATTCCCTGCATCATCGGCACCAAGATCGCAACGAAAGTGTTTCATGATGGCGATCGGGTGGAGGTGGATGCGGAGCACGGAATAATAAAAAAGATTTCCTAGTCGTGCGAAGTCCCGTAACAACTTCGCCGGTTGGCGGATTTGTTATCGGGGCGACGAAAGGGATTGTGAGAAAGATTTGATTTTTGACTGACACTTGACAGACAAAAGAGCATTGCGGTATAGTGAGCATAGTATTAACTTTTTTCGTTTATGACTTCAATGAATACTCGAACAGCAACATTTCCTGTGACTGTTGGAATGCGTGAGTTTACCCGCAATATCGCAACATTGAAACGTCAGGTGAAGAAGAATCCATTGCTTGTGTTGAGCAATAATCGTCCTGATTTTGTGGCAGTAGATCCTGCGATGTATCGGACGATGGTTGCAGCACTCGATGACGTACGGTATGCGAATCTTTTCGAAGCAACCGTACAGCGCCGAAAGGGGAATAAAAAGATTTCTTGGGCAGAAGCGAAGAAACGATTAGCAGTAGCATAAAGCGATGTCAGCATTCTTTGTCGTTCGTATTGATGAGGAAGCATTACAGGAAGCGCATGAACTACGCGAGCGTGATGCGGTAATGTTTAAAAAATTTGTTGGTTTCGTCAATCAGTTAGAACAACACGGTGTACAAACGCCACACGTTAAAAAACTTGTTGGAACAAAAAATGGTTGGCGATATGATTTTGGGCGCTATCGGGCGCTCTTTTCTTTGGATGGAGATATGATCACCATCTGGTTGGTGGTGATGGAGAAAGATACACGCAAAGATTATCAGCGATGGATCACGTATCTTCTACAATCAGGTAAGATGAAGTAATAGTTGATCGAGTGAAGGTTGATGTGACGAAAGGAATTGTACGAAAAATAATCGCATAGCATGAAAAAACAAGAACAGCATCAGGACTGGGTTCCTTTACGGTCGCGGCACATACCAACGCTATGGCCGATTATTGGCTACTGGGCGTGGTCAGTCCGTGATTATCTTGGCGTTGGTAAGGGTATCGTTTTAAGCGTGTGGGACCATGGTGATTTTACGACGATCTGGCAACAACATGCCGTAGATGCGATGGGGCGCACCATGATTGCGCGATGCCTCAAAGGTATTGGCGAGCTCGATCATATTCGGCAGACAGCGATGGTGAGTGGCGAGAAGGTTGTTCGCTCCGCACGTGTTTTCGCAGATCGTGTAGAGATGGCTTCTTTGGATGAATTCCACTCTTTTTTTTCCGAGTGCACTGCGTTGTGGGCTGATTTTACGCGCGACAACATGTTGTACTGGCTATTTGCTTCGGATGTTCTTACACAAGAGATTGAAAAACAATTGCAAAGATTTGATGTGGAGTCGCGGCAGGATATTATGCATACGATGTCCTTATCATCTGTGGAATCGTATAGTTTGAAGGAAGAACAAGAATTTGCGCGTCTTGTCGCAGATGTGCGCAGTACCGGTATTGGCAGCAAAAGCGCACGCGATGGGATACAAATATTTTCAGAAAAATATATTTGGCTTCCGTATGAATACGTGGGTCCTAAAATATGGGACGTCGATGCGGTGCGTGCCCGTATCATCGAAGCTCTTGAGAAAGAGTATAGTGTAAACGACGAAGATAATGTTCTTGAATTGCAGCGCGCCTGCATTGCCGGTCACGGTCTTTCAACTGAAATTATTAACCTGTTTCAGATTCTGCGGATGTTTACGATCATGCAAGATGATCGGAAGATATACATGACGCGTTTCTGTTATTATTTTGATCATAGCATCCTCGCGGAGCTTGCTCGTCGGCTCGACATCCCACTTGTGCACGCACGGTACATTGATCCCGATTTACTCAAACAGCATATCGCAAGGAAGACGAATCTTGCCGATTGTGTCCGTACGCGAGCGGAGTTTGTCATGACAATAAATTCCGATGCGGAAGGTCGCGTATATTATGACGGGGAAGAGGGGAGAGAAAAGTTACGTGCGCTCGGAGTTGTTCTGCATGAGCCCGAACGTACGGAGGAAGTGCGCGGGCAAGTGGCGTATCCGGGGAAGGTGCGCGGATCGGTGCGTATTTTTAAAACATCAAGCGATAAGGTGGAATTTCATGAGGGAGATATTTTGATTACGGGAATGACAACGCCGGATTTTGTCACGATTATCAAAAAAGCTGGAGCAATCATAACCGATGAAGGGGGAATTCTTTGTCACGCTGCAATCGTCTCGCGCGAAATGAAGAAGCCGTGTATCATAGGAACGAAGATCGCGACAAAAATATTTAAGGACGGCGATCGGGTGGAGGTTGACGCGGAGCGCGGAATAGTAAAAAAGATTTCCTGACCGCGCGAAGTCCCGTAACAACGCCCTGCTTTGTTATCGGGGCGGAGAAAGGGATTGTGAGAAAAATATAATTTATCATTGTTATAACTTTCTATGCATAGATATCGTGAGATGCCAAAGCAGAGGGAGATGAAAGAGGGAGTGCCCGAGACAAAAGTTGTTCTCCATTTTCTTCGTCATGAAGAGGGGGAACCAGAACGGGAAGGACTGCGAAATCAGGACAGAGAATTACTTCCAGAAGCACGAGTGAGAGCGCTTGAACGAGGAAAAGAGAGAGTAACGCATCCTGAAGTTTCTTGGGCTGCAGGGAGTGAGCGCATTCGGTCGGCGCATACGGCGCTCCTTCGGATGATGAGCGGGAAAGCTGCTGTAACATCCGAGATGACATTTGAAGAAGCAACTGCAGAGGTTCAGCGCGAGCTTAAAGAACTTGGCGGTAGCAAAGCGAAAGAAGAAAAGAAAGTTGGTATAAGGCCGGAGTTGGATTATTATTTTGAAGGAACACCGGAATTTAAGAAACAGTCCGCTGATCGCTACAAGGATGGTCATGGATTGGAATTCTTTCTTGAGGACAGCGATACTCTTGCGCGGGAACTTCATGATCGAGACAGCCTTTCCTATTCGCGTTGTGCAGCAAATTATACATCGCTTATTGCAAAATACATGGATGCAGGGTATGCGTTTAATACGGTTGTGAAGGATAATCCAGAAAAATATAAAACGTATGAAAATACGATGGAACGTTTTTTTGGGGGACACCAGATTGTTGGTGAATGTTTTTATATGAAGGTGTTGGAGAAGCTTCATGGACGCGATAAAGCGCGCCAGTTCATCCGTAGCTTCGGTGATGAAGCGAAAGCTGGGAATGGATTTGGATTTCAAGAGGGATTTTCGGTGACGATTACTAATGGGAGTAGTGGACAGAAAATAATGCTGGAAGGAATTCACGGATTTCCTGATATTGAACTCACGCCAGTATTGCTTCGCGATATTATCGCGGATGCAAAGCAGCTCGATATGCAGACCGCTGGAGAGGCGGAAGCGTCTCATTAGTATGCATCAAAAGTTTTTGAAAGAGATAAAAAAATTGCACTGGGTATATCAATGGGCGGGGAATTGGCCGCTGCTTGATTCGATCCGCCAGCGTGATGCGGCATACGAGAAAGAATTTCGACGCTTGTGCGGCGATGTTCCGCGACGGGAGCTGTTCCTCTTTCGGGGAGAAACGGAGACGGTCTATCATGCACAGGAAGAATATGATCGTCTTGATCGTTTTTTACTTCGACGGTTTGATCGCGACCCCGGTTTTCTTGTGCGTACGGTTGCGGATTATCGTACGCGCGTGAATGCAGATCTCATCGCATTGCGCGCGGTCCGCCGCATTAACGTTGCGACACTTTCTCGCGCGTCACTTGCGAAACTTTTTATAAAAGCACTCGAGCATCACTCCTATAATCCAACCATTGATATCTACGATTGGTATATTGAACGGTTATTTACTCCGCTTCTTGAGAAAGATTTGCAACAACGACTCGGTGCGCGCGGTACACCTGATCGCATTTCGGAATATCTACATGCGTTGGTGACGCCGCACGAGCAATCGGGGATATGGAAGGAGCGACAGCAATTTTTTAATATCATACGATGGATACGCAGAAAGAAAGAAGCTCTACGAGCGGCGCAGAGAGAAATCGCGTGCAATGAGGTTTGTACTCGGTTTAAAGTTTTGGGGAAACTTTTTAGAGCATACATGCATGCGTATGTGTGGATGCCCGTGCTCGTAAACAACCCTCCCCATACGGAAGAAACGGTATGGAAAGAAATAACGGACTACTGCATTTCCGGAAAACCGCTTATTGTGGAAGCAAAACGCCTTGGTGATATCTATGATCCAGAAGCGATACATCGATCAAAACGCATCATGCGTGACTTGCATATTTCAGGGCGTACGCGGCATATGATTCTTGGATTGCGCAGGATGGCATTTTTACGGACAGAAGATTATGTTGTGATGAGCGAATCATCGTACTGTTTGATCCCGCTCTACACGGAAGTTGCTCGTCGCATTGGTTTGTCGTACGCGGAATTGAAACATTTTCTTCCGGAAGAAATTCTCAACCTCCTTCGTGCAGGAAAGCGCGTGCCGAAGAAGGAGTTACAACAACGGATTTCTTTGACGTGTCTTTTCTCCGTGAAGGGGGGAAACTATCTTTTTACGGGCGAGGAAGCACGGGCGGTAGAGAAGGTAGTACTGACACAGTTGAAAGAGCGCGCAAAGAAGGGATCGGTGCTACAAGGGACACCAATATATCACGGCGTGGTACGCGGGAAGGCGCGCGTTGCCCATACACCGGTGGAGGCATCGCGAATCCGAAAAGGAGAAATTCTTGTTGTTGCTTCGGCAAGCGCAGGGTTTGTCCCTTTTTTACGGAAGGCTACAGGTATTATCGCGGAGTTTGGAGGGCTGACGTCACATCCAGCAATCATTTCGCGTGAGTTGAGGATTCCCACAATCGTCGGCGTACGCGGCGCAACAGTAGTATTAAAAAACGGCGACCGCGTGGAGGTCGATGCGGAGAAGGGGATTGTCAGAAAAATTTGACGATATTTTTTCTTCTTGGTATGATAAAAGTGCTTAATAAATATTAATAACAGTTAATAAATATGTCTAAAACGACCGTCATCCCTATTTCACTGCCAACCGTTTTTGCGAAGGAGATTGACCGTGCTGCAAACGAGGAAGCAATGACGCGTTCCGAATTTGTACGCACAGCGCTTCGCCGACAACTTGCTTTTTCTTCATTAGGCGCATTACAGCGAGAGACTTCTCGTCGCGCACAGAAGGTTGGCATACGAACCCTCCGTGACGCAGTACGCGTTGTCCGTGAAGCGCGAAAAGAGCGAGTTACCGCGTAAGAAAGTTTCTATGCTCGTGGTGCTCGATACCAATATTTTCGTTTCCGCCTTGGCAACGCCAACGGGGCTCTGTGCAAAAATATTAGATGCATGGCGACGAAACAGCTTTACACTTGTTATCTCTCAGTATATTCTTGACGAACTGAGCCGTATCCTCGTGAAAAAAATTGGTCTTGATGCAGAATTCGTCTATGCGCAACTCCATGTATTACATGAGCTCGCTTTTGTCGTAGAGCCTGCTCTTGTTTTTGTTGATGGTATTGCTGATAATGATTTACCAATTCTTGGTACGGCTTTGAGCGGTAGCGCAAAAATTATTGTGACTGGCGATGGGGTATTACTTGCGCTGAAACAGTATCAAAGCATTCAAGTCATTTCTCCTAAGATTTTTTTTGAAAAATATATTACGTCAGCATAAATACAGAAGATAATGTTTTGGTGAAATCTTACGAGGTCGGACCTCATAAAGTTGGAAGATATGATCCCCAGTTATTACTTTAAAGAGAAAATAGTGAAGATGGGTAAGTGGGCGCTTTTGCCGTTGGATTGCGAGAATTGGCACGGAGAGCACACCGCTCTGTATTACAAAAAAGTTTTCGGATTCACGAAGGAGTCCCTGCTCATTTGTTTTGTGGATGAAACGTTGGCGCAAAACGCCTATTTCCCACAGTCGTATTTTGATTTGCTGTACGCGTTTCTTCGCCGCGTGAACGTAAAAGATCCGAAGGGCTTGGAAAAGCGGCTTTTGCCATTTTACGCTATTCGCACCAAGGCAAAAAAAGAAATTCCAAAGATCGCGGTGCGGAATTATAAAAAACTCACGAACGTCGAGCTTATTCGTTTGTATAAAAAAAACCGCGATTGGGCGCATCGCGTGACGGTGCATGACCAATTCGGTTGGACGGCGGAAGAGTACTGGCCGCCGATTATGAAAAAGATACTCACGGAAGTCTATGGGATTTCTGTAGATTCTTCGGAATATTATCGCGTATTGTTTATCTTGACAAAGCCGGAGGAAATTTCAACAACACTTGAAGAAAAACGATCTGTATTGAAAGAGGCGATCGCCGTACAGCAAAAAAAGAAAAGCGTTGAACATGCGGCAAAAAAACTTGCACGATCATATGGCTGGATGCCGGTGTTTACCTATGGCGAGCCGTGGGAAGCAAAATACTACGCAACTGAATTGCGCGAGCTCATCGAGAAAAATCAGAATACACTCGAGCACGAATACGAGATATTGAAACAGTATCGTGCGATTCGGAACAGCGAATTTCGTGCAGTCGTTAAGCAATACGGCATCACGAAGAAAGACTTGCAAACGTTTCTTGATTTTGGTTTGGCGCTCGACACCAGAAACGAGGCGGAATATCTTGTGAGTCTTGCGGGATTTTACGTTCTTCCCATCTATCGCGAAATGGCGCGACGACTTTCCATATCCGTGAAACAACTTCGATGTTTGTATGAAGACGAAATCATTTCTGCGTTGCAGGGGAAGCTCGATGCGGAAAAGCGCCTGCGAGAGAAGGGGAAGGTGATCGGATGGGGGTTCGAGAAAGGCACGGCGCGACGCGTGAATTTTACCGAGGCCGAAGCGAAGCGATTATTTGCATCGATAGAAAAACGCGTGACGAATTTGCAGGGGAACGACGAACATCAGGGCGTCTGCGCGAGTCCTGGAACAGCGCGCGGCATTGCGAAGATTGTGCGCTCGCCGACGGAGAACGGTAAAGTGAAGAGCGGCGACATCTTGATTACGCACTCCACAACCGTTGACTATCTTCCGGCAATGAAAAAAGCGGCGGCGATTGTCACAGAGGTGGGAGGGCTCACATGCCACGCCGCAGTGGTATCGCGTGAATTTGGCGTGCCGTGTGTCGTTGGTCTCAAAAACGCGACCGGTATTTTTTGTGATGACGATTTTGTTGAGGTAGACGCAGAACATGGCACAGTACATCTTTTGAGAAAGGGGCGAGGGAGTCCGCCGAGCGAGGAATCGTGAGAAAACTAAAATAGTATAAAGCATTAGTTGCATTATTATGAAACAACTACAATCTTTCAAACATGACGATTGGACAAAAATTTGGGATGGCGCATGGAGTTTTTTGACGTGCACGCATTTTATCGAGCAATACACAAAGGAGCTTACGTTCGGCGGGAAACCGTTTCAATCGCAAGCTATTCTTTTTTCTTCGCATGGCCGTAGCGCTGGGTGGATGCGGCAGAGTGACCGTGATGTGCTTGGCGCGTGCCTTTCACGACAGATTATAAGAAATCCGAAGTTCGCCAAAACAGTATCAAATAATCTAAAAACACAATCGAAAAGTTTTTTACGGTTCATGGCGCATAATGAAAACATCGTTGCTAGCCCAAAACTGTATAATGAATTTTGGCGTCGATTGTTGGCATATTACCACCCACATATCAATGTGAAGTATGTGGTTGATTATTTGCATCCGGATTTGTTAAAAAAATATCTACCTGATTTGGAAGCGGCAAGACTTGTCGCAGAGCCGGTGTTCAATCATACGGAGAATTTTATAATGAACTTTGCAAAATTTTTGAGCAAAAAAATGAAGTATGATTACCGGTTATTGCTGTGTCTCACAAAAGAGGAATTGCGAGGATATTTTTCCACAGAGACCTTACCAAAAAAATCTGAATTGGAACAGAGAAATAAACGGTCAGCGCTTCTGTGCGACCGAACGTCATTTGTATTCTATACCGGCAGTGCCGTTAACAAGATCGAAAAGTTGTTGGGACAAAGTGAAAACGTGTCGGAAGTCACGGGGCAAGTTGCCTTCCATGGAAAGGTTAATGGAACCGTTCGTATCGTTCTTGATCCGCACAAAGCTAAAAATTTTCAACGTGGTGATATTCTTGTCACGGGTTCGACTCGTCCGGAATTTTTGTCGCTTATGGTGAAAGCAGGCGCGATCGTGACCGACGCAGGAGGAATTTTGTCGCATGCTGCAATTACTGCCAGAGAATTAAAAAAACCATGCGTTATCGGCACAAAAATCGCGACGAAAGTATTTAAAGATGGGGATCGAGTTGAAGTCGACGCGGAATGTGGAATCATAAAGAAAGTATGAAGAAATATCAATTGACGCATGAGGAATACGCGGTAGCGCCACTCACCATCTCGCCCAATCACGCGGGGTGGGCGTCACATGTGCTTGTAAAACTCCTCGACGGTAAGAGCATCGCGCGCGATACGTTCTGTAGTCACGAGGATAATGGTTTGCGTTTTTACTGCGATCTTTCTTTACAATGGCA